>JANPGL010000310.1:0-3067 GCA_031423915.1 Actinomycetes bacterium
GTCGTACGCCAGGAACGCAGCGTTGAGTGCGCCCACAGAACAGCCGACGACGGCGGTCGGTGTGACTCCGGCATCCATCAGTTCGACCAGCGCGCCGGCTTGTGCCGCCCCCAGCGGTCCCCCGCCCGAGAACACGATGACGTCGCGCCTCCTGGACGGGCCGCGCGCGCTGCCCGTTCCGACCCGGCCGCGGTCGATCTGGTTCATGGCGGACACCTCCTCCGGTGGACGGCCGTCCCGTGGGACCGGCGATCACTTAGACCGCCGTCGTCGCCTGCGAATACGCCGTTCCGCCGGGTGGACACCGCCGTTCTAGGAGTCCCCCGGACCCGTCGCGGTTCGTGTTCGGGCCGGAACGCGCAGACGTGGAGCGTCGTCGTTGGTGCTCGTTGGCGCTGGCCTGTGGTCGGTTTCCAGTGTTGTTCGGCCCAGTCGAGCAAGGTGATCGCGACCGGTGTGCCTCCCGAGGAGTCGCCAGGGATTGGACCCGGCGGTGCAGTTCCCACGCTTCGACCGGGTCGGTGATGAGGTGTCCGGCTTCCGTGAGCCGCTTCGAGCTCGTGGTGGCGTTCGCTGAAGCTACAAAGGCGATAGAACGAGCGGCGTGGACCCTGGCGTGAAGGTTGGCACGACTCCAGACGGATACGCCGTGCTCGACAAGCTGCCGGAGGACGTGCGGGTTGGTGCCGCCGGTGGCGAGGCTCGTCTCGTCGGCGTTGCACACGAGGACATCGCCGGTGCCGAGCTGCGGTAGTGCCCGATGGTCGGTGAGGAAGGCGACGGCGTAGGCGTGGCTACCGGCGGAGGCGGTGACCTCGGCGATCGCCTCCACACGCCAATACCCGTGGTCGGGCCGCTCGTCTGCACACGGACTGGGCGACGGTATGTGACGCGTCGGCGCTCCCGTTGGGGTTTGCGGCCGGTCAGGGGCCGCTGTTGACGGGGAAGCGCCATCGGCGGTCAGTGCGAGCGGAGCGCTCGCCGCGTCGGAGTGAAGTCCGCTCACCCACCGTCGCAGCGCCGAACGAGACATGCTGGCGCACATTGCAGGAACTATGTCTCGCGAGGACAGGGTGCCGACCTCAAGACCTGGCTGCACGGGTTGGTGATGCTCACGCGCCTTGAGACACACCGGCCCACCGTGGTCGCTGCACACCGGCTCGCACGACCAACGGGGTGCGCAGTGGACTCGTGACGCTCCGTGATCGCTGGCGGCCGGCTGTCTCTTGATCTGTCCGGAACCTGCGTCTCCAGCCCCGAGGGACCACCCCGTCCCTATGGTCCAGTTCATGGGAGAAAGTGACGCGCAGCCAGTCGCTTCCGGCGTCCGGATCCTTGGATTCGACGTGCTGCGCGCCCTTGCACTGGCGATGATGGTGGCGGCCCACACCACCACGTTCCATGGTGGAACAGTCCTCGAGCGGATTTGGGGCCTGCCGCGCTGGATCGACGGTGCGTTCGTGTTCGTGCCGGTCTCGGGGATCGTGACCGGCCTGGTGCACCGGCGCGTGTCGGACCGCTTGAGCGTACGTGCTAGCCAACTGAAGCTCGTCCGTCGTGCCGCATTCATCTATGCCGTGCATGTTGCGTTGACCGTCGTCATCGTTACCGTCGCCAGCTTGCGCCACGTCAGCAGCTTCGGCGAAGCGCCCGACTGGAAGGCAGCAGGAGGGGTTCCAGTTGCCCTGTTGGACATCGCGCGCTTCCACCTGATGCTGAGCTTCAACGATGTCCTGCCCATGTACGTATTCTTCCTCGTGCTCGCAGCGCTCTTCGTGGTCTGGTTAAGGAGCGGTCGGTGGCGCCTGGTTGCGGTCACCTCAGTCGCTCTCTACGCGTTTTCTCAGACGATCGATGGGCTCGCTGTCAAGGCGGGCAGCTTTCACCTTGCGGCGTGGCAGTTGCCGTTCACCGTTGGTCTCCTGGTCGGCTGGCACTGGCATGACTGGAGGAGGGCAGTGCCAGAGAACCAACGTCGCCGGTGCGTCCAGGCGTCGGCAGTAGCGGCGGTTTCGTTGTTCGTCACGGCCCGGATCATGCCGGCGACCATGATGCGCATCTTCGGACAGTCTCTTGACAAAATGAGCGGGGGATGGTTGGCGTTTGTGTACGCGGGTGCGGCGATCACTGCCGCGTTCGCGTTGATCGAGCGATCTAGTCGAAACCCGGCGATGGCGAAGCTTCTTCGTGTCTTCCGGATCCTAGGGGCGAAGGGTCTTCCCGGGTTCGCAGCGATGGTGGTGGCGATACTGACGCTGGACATGCTGCCGTCGATTCCCCGCACTGATTCGACAATCCTGTGCGTCTACGCCGTTTGCTACGCCACCGAGTTCCTTGCGCTCGAACTGGAACGACGGCGTCGCGGCCGCGCCTTGGTTGCATCGACCGATGATCTGCTCGTATCGGACGGCCCCGCGGGCGGTGGAACCGACATCCTCACAACGGCGCGACGCCGGCTTGTCCAGGGGCGATGAACGACGGGAGACAGCCCGCACCGGGCCAAGCCGCGGCGGTTGCCGCGTAGTCGCCCCTGGGCCACGCCGCCCCGAGCCGTCATGCTGTCCAGCGCAATGCCGCGTCGTAAGTGCACTACTCCGCCGGTTATGAGCGGATTGATGGTGCGTGGTGGCTGTGCGAACTGTTTCGATTCTTGCGTCCCCGGGGGGAGCGGGTGACTGTCGGGTAGCCGGGGCATGAGTCGGGTCGTGCCGGTGGGTCTTGGTGGGTAGGTGCTTATCGGGCTTCGGCTGGTTGGTTGGTCGTGAGTCGCCGCAGGTTGTCGGTGGCGCGCTGGGTGTGGGCGCCAATTCGGTCGAGCAGCGTTCGGGCGTCTGTGTCGTCGGCGGGGATCTGGTTCCAGGCGGCGGCAGGGTTGAGGCGGCAGGTGGCGAGCCAGGGGCGCACGGCAGGATGTCGGAGCCAGGAGCGTTCATTGGTGGTGCTCGTGCTCATGGCGCTCGCCCAGCTGGCGACGATGTCGGGCATGGGCACGGCCGGGGTGAGGGCCTGCTTGTCTGCGTCGTCGGTGACGGCCACTTCGATGTGTCCGATGAGGGCGGCGCTGAAG
>JANPGL010000311.1:0-7250 GCA_031423915.1 Actinomycetes bacterium
ACCGGCCAGGCCCTCGGCCTCGGCGTGCTGGGCATCGGCGAGGACGCCGAGGGCGAGCTGTACGTGCTCGGCAAGTCGGGCGCCCGGCCCGGCAACACCGGGATCACCGACCCGACGAACACCTCGGGAGTGGTGCTCCGCATCGTCGACCCGAATCGCCACGGCGGAGACGACCGCGGCGGAGACGACCGCGGCGAGGACGGCAGCGGCGAGGACTGACCGCTCGACCAGGATCGGGTCCGTCCGCTGCGGCGGGCGGACCCTGGGCGGCCCGGTCAGACCAGGACGGTCTCTCGCCGGCGGCGGGGCGAGGGATCGTTGCCCTCCAGCACGTCGTACCACTCGGGCCGACGGATCTGCACCAGCGCGACGGCGCCGGCCAGGACGAGCGACCACACGATCAGGTGCGTTCGCAGACCCCACGTGTGGTCGGCGAGCCAACCGTTGATCGGCGAACCGAGCCCGTACGACATGCCCGTCGCTGCGGCGTAGATCGACACCAGGCGACCACGGTGCGTCTCGGGCGCATCCCGTTGGACGATGGTGCCGCTGGCGACGAAGAAGCCGGTGATGCCGGCGCCGTGGATCACGACGGCGCCGACGGCGAACCATGGTGTCCGGGCCACGGCGGCGAGGAGCATGCCGACCGACAGGCAGCCGAGGAAGATGCGCATCACCACGCTGCGACCGAGCCGGAGCGTGAGCGTGGGCACGAACGCCGCCGCCATCATGGCGCCGCCACCGAGGCCGATGAACAGCGCCGTGACGGTGCCGCTCCCGCCGCCCAGCACCTCTCGCCCGTAGAACGGGATCGACGGCAGCAGGGCGGCGATCATGAACTGCACGAGCACGATGGCCGGCAGCAGGATGCGGATGCTCGGCGTCCGACGCGCCATGCCGGCCGCCGTTCGCAGCTCGCCGAGCACGCGCGCCAGATCGACGTGACCCCCGCCGTGGAAGCGGCGACGGATGGTGGCCAGCGCCGCGATCGGCACGAGGAAGCTGACGGCGTTGGCCAGGATGGTCGTCGACGGCCCCCACGCCGCGCTGCACACCGCACCGAGCGTCGGGCCGATGATGCGCCCCGAGTTCCAGCTGATCGAGCCCAGGCTGAGCGCGGGCAGCAGATCCTCGGGCGGCACCAGCTGCGGCGTGAGCGCCTGGAGGGCCGGGTTGGCGAGGGCGTTGGCGCACCCCTGCACGAGGATCACCCCAGCGAGCGCCAGCGCCGAGGACACGCCGGCGCGCACGAGCAGCGCCAGCCCGATGGCCAGGACCGCCTGGACCGACAGCAGCAGCATGGCCATCCGCCGCCGATCGAACCGGTCGGCCAAGACGCCCCCGAACGGCGAGCACACGCCCTGGGGCAGGAACATCACCGACATGACCAGCGCGGTGGCGCCGGCGCTGCGGCTGGTTCGGGCCACGAGCGTGCCGACGGTGACCGCCTGCATCCACGTGCCGATGTCGGACACACATCCGGCGACGAACAGCCAGCGCAGATCCCGGTGACGGGCGAGCGTTCGCAGCGGGTTGCCGTGGGCGCTCATCGGGTCATCACGCCCACCCTATCGGCGCGATGGTTGTCGCGAACAAGCATTCGGTGTGGCGGGTGTCTCGCGGGCGACTGGTACCGTCGTCGGCCAGACGTCCGAGGCAACGGGGGTGGCCGAGATGACGGTTCCTGGCATGCACGACCTGGTGGAACGAGCCGCCGACGACGGCGAGTGGGCGATCACCGCCCGGGCGTGGACCGGCGCCATCCGGGTCACCGTCGGCGGCGAGACCTCGACGGCTCACATCGTCGACGGTCGCCTGACCGACGTGGTCGACGGCGCAGCCGAGGCCGTCGGGTCACGCGACATCACCATCGCCGCTCCGCCTGACGTGTGGGCGCGCATGATCGAGCCGGTCCCCGTGCCCATGTTCCAGGACGTCCAGAGCGCGCAGTATCGCGAGGGCGTCGACGTCGGCGGCGACGAGTTGACCAAGCACCAGTACTTCGCGGCGCTGCGCCGCTTCATGGACCTGGTGCGGGCCTCGGCCAACCGGGTGTCGGCGGTCCCGATCGAATCGCCGAGGCGCCCCACCCGCACGGGCACCTTCGACCATGCCGTCGGGCGCTACGTGTACGTCGACATTCGCGGGGTCGAACACCGCATGTACTTCGAGGAGCACGGCCCGGCCGACGGCATCCCGCTGATCCTCCAGCACACCGCCGGTGCCGACGGCCGCCAGTGGCGCCACGTGCTCGAGGACACCGGCCTGGCCGAGCACTACCGGTTGATCGCCTACGACCTCCCCTACCACGGCAAGTCGGTGCCGCCGGTCGGCGTGGCGTGGTGGTCGCGGGAGTACCGGCTCGAGCGCGAGTGGTTGATGGATGCGGTCGTGGCGTTCTGCCGGGCACTCGATCTGCACCGCCCCGTGTACATGGGCTCGTCGATCGGTGGCCACCTGGCCGTCGACCTGGCCCGGTACCGGCCCGAGCACTTCCGCGCCGTCATCGGGCTCGAGGCCTCGCACGCCACGCCCGGCGGCTACACCGACTGGCTGCACCACCCGGCCATCTCGAACGACTCGAAGGCGTCGGTGATGGCCGGCGTCATGTCGCCCCAGGCTCCCGAGGCGTATCGCCGCGAGACGTCGTTCGTCTACAGCCAGGGTTGGCCCGCGGCGTTCAAGGGCGACATCTACTACTACTGCGTCGACCACGACCTGACCGACGAGGCCCACCGCATCGACACGGCGCTGTGCGAGGTCCATCTGCTCACCGGCTCGTACGACTACGGGACCCCGCCGTCGGCGAGCCGGGCGCTGGCCGACGACATCAAGGGCGCCACGTTCCAGGAGATGGAAGGCCTCGGCCACTTCCCGATGAGCGAGGACCCCGACCGGTTCCTCGGCTACATCCGCCCCGTCCTCGCCGGCATCCGAGAGCGCCTGGGCTGACCGTTCTACCCCCGGTCCGCCGCCCGGGTCATGTTCGAGCCGCATGCGGCCGGAAGGCGACCCAGACAGTGCTCACGTGGCGTCGTGGAAGATGATCCCGAGCGCGTGGCGGCGGCCCGACGTGACGGTGCCGACGCCGTGGCGCAGCTGGACGCGGCGGTCGCCGCGGGCGCCGGCCTCCGGCCGGTGACGCACGGCGAACACGATCGCCTCGCCCTGCGCCGGGCGCACGACGATCGGGCGCGACTGGGCGCGGGGCCGTTGCTCGACGAAGACGTTCTCGCCACCGGTGAAGTCGACGTCGGGCCGGTCGAGCACGATGGCCACCTGCAACGGGAAGGTGATCTCGCCGTACACGTCCTGGTGCAGGCAGTTGTAGCCGCCCTCGTCGTAGCGCAGCACGAGCGGCGTCGGCCGCCGCTGACCCGCCGCCGCGCACCGTTCGATCAGCCCGTCGTGCTCGACCGGGAACGTGGGCTCGCCGAGGCGGCGCGCCCAGTCGTTCGCGATGGCCGCGAGCGGTGGGTAGAGGGTCTCCCGCAGCCGCTCGACGAGCGGGGGCAGGGGGTAGGCGAAGTAGCGATAGGTTCCGACGCCGTAGCCGACGCGGCCCATCACGACGGTCGAGCGGAAGCGGTCGAGGTCGTCGAACCAGGCCGCCACTTCGGCGCACTCCCCCGGCGTCAGCAGCGCCGGCGTGCGAACCACGCCCATCCGGTCGAGCTCGGCGCCGAGCGCCGCCCAATCGAGCACCGCCGGGTCGAGCGTCATGGCCGCATCCTCGCCGATCGTGGGCCGGTTCGCTGGCGGGTATCAGCCGGGCCGTTGCCCGCTCACGGGCAATCGAGGATCCGACGGCACAGAGCCGTGGTGGCGACGTTGTCGCGCGCCGAGCACCGCGGTTGTCGGCGGGTCAGGACGCAGTCGAGGAAGTGGGCGACCTCGCCCACGAACCCCCGGTGGTACAGGTCGGCCATCCCTCCCGATCCGGTCGAGACGGCCGGGGCGAGGACCGTGGTCGCCTCGTCGAGCGCCTGCCACCGGGGCGGGTCGTCGGGCTGCGCCAGGTCGAGGTGGTAGCGCACCTCGCGCTGGTCGGTCGCCGTCACGAAACCCTGCGTGCCGTGCACGGTGAGCTCCTCGTGGCCCCGACCCCACGCCGCCAGCGACGCCAGGTCCATGGTGCCGACCAGCCCGGCGGCCGTTCGCAGCGCGTAGGCCATGGTGATGTCGGCACCCTCGGACCGGCGGAAGCCGGCGACCTCGGTGACCTCGCCGAACAGCGACCGCACCAGGTCGACGACGTGGATGGCGGCGAACAGCAGGAAGGTGTCGTCGCGCAGCTGGTCGGTCCACGGCGAGAACGCGAACGTGGCCCGGAACCCCATCGGGTCGCCGAAGCGTCGGCGATCGGCCATCAGATCGCGGATCGTGGCGTAGGCCGGCGCGAACCGCTTCATGAAGCCCACCAATACCCGCCGGTCGCGCGCGTCGGCCAGATCGGCGACACGGGCCGACTCGCCGACGGTGAGCCCGAGCGGCTTCTCGACGAACACGTCGACGCCCGCTCGCAGGCAGGCCTCGGTCACCGCCGCCTGGTCGGCCGGGTCGATGCTCACGAACACGGCGTCGAGGGCGTCGGCGGCCAGCATCGCCTCGTACGAGCCGTAGGCGCGCTCGGCACCGAAGCGTGACGCCACCGCGGCGGCGCCGACCGCGCTCCTCGTCGCCACCGACACGACGCGGCCGCCGGCCAGCGCGATCGACGGGTACAGGTTGGCGGTGGCGTGCCGGCCCCCGCCGATGAACCCGAGCCGGAGATCGGCGGGCGATGGCATGCCGTCAGCTCTTCAGCATCCGGCGCAGGATCTTGCCGGACGCGCTCTTCGGTACGGCATCGATGAACGTGACGCGGCGCAGCTGCTTGTACGACGCCACCTGGCCCGCCACGAAGGCCATCACGTCGGCCTCGCTCACGCTCTCCCCCGGCTTCAGCACGACGAAGCCGACGGGGATCTCGCCCGCCTCCTCGTCGGGAAGGCCGACGACGGCGGCGTCGGCCACCGAGGGGTGGGTCAGCAGCAGCGCCTCCAGCTCGGCCGGCGGCACCTGGAAGCCCTTGTACTTGATGAGCTCCTTCAGCCGGTCGACCACGAACAGGTGACCGTCGGCGTCGAGGTGGCCGATGTCGCCCGTGTGCAGCCAGCCGTCGGCGTCGATGGTGTCGGCGGTGGCCCGGGCGTTGTTCAGGTAGCCCTTCATGACCTGCGGCCCGCGCACCCAGAGCTCGCCGTCGGCGTCGATGCCGAGCGGCTCGCCCGATGCCGGGTCGACGATCATGCACTCGGTGTTCGGCGCCGTCACGCCGCACGACCCCGCCTTGTACCCGCCCACCGGCGTCAGGTGCGACACCGGCGACAGCTCGGTCATGCCGTAGCCCTGGACGACCTCGCAGTGCAGCCGGGCCGCCGCCTCCTCGCCCAGCTCTGCCGAGAGCGGCGCGGCACCCGAGAACACCTGGCGCACGGTGGACAGGTCGTACTTGTCGACCGCCGGGTGCTTCGCCAGGGCCACCACGATGGGCGGCGCGACGAACGTGCGCGTGATGCCGTACTGCTGGTGCAACTGCAGGAACTGCTCGAGGTCGAACCGGGGCATCGTGACGACCGTGCCGCCGGCCGTGAGGCCGCAGTTCATGAGCACCTGCATGCCGTAGATGTGGAAGAACGGCAGCACCGCCATCAGCACCTCGTCGGGGCCCATCGCGGCCGGACCGATGGTCTGGGCGATGTTGGCGATGAGGTTGCGGTGCGTGAGCATCACACCCTTCGACAGGCCCGTCGTACCCGACGAGTAGGGCAGCGCCACCACGTCGTCGCCGGTGACCGGCACCTGCGCCGCCAGCGGTTCCCCGAACAGCGCCGTGGCCGACGTCGCCCCCTCGGCCTCACCGCCGAGCACGAACACCCCGTTGACGTCGGTGTCGGCCGCGGCGGCGACGGCCACCTGGGCGAACATCGGTACCGTCACGAGCAGAGAGGCGCCGGCGTCGGTGAGCTGGTGGTGGATCTCGCGCTCGGTGTACGTGGGGTTGATCGTGGTGATGGTGCCGCCGGCCATGGCCACGCCGTGGAACACGACGGCGTACTCCGGCATGTTCGGCGCCAGGAGCGCCAGCACGTCGCCCTTCCCGAACCCGAGGGCCACCAGCCCGCCGGCGAGGCGGCGCACGGCGTCGTCGAGCTGCCGGTAGGTGAGGGTGCGCCCGGTCGGTCCGTCGATGATGGCGGGCTTGTCGCCGAGCGCCGCCGAGTGCCCGAGCACGAACGTCGTGAGCGACACGTCCGGGATCTCGACGTCGGCGAGTGGGCTGCTATGGATCACGTGTCCTCCTGGCAGGGCGATGGAACATCATGCCCGAGCGGAGCCTTCGCCGTCCCCGCGAGCCCAGCCGTTTCGTGACGCCCGGCACGGCCGGGTACCGTCCGGCCCATGGAGTTCCGACTCGACGGCAAAGCCGCCATCGTCACGGGCGGGTCCAAAGGCATCGGCAAGGGGATCGCCAAGGCGTTCGCCGATGCAGGGGCGCACGTGCTCATCACCGCTCGCAAGCCTGACACGCTCGAGGCCGCTGCGGCCGAGCTGGGCCCGAACGTCTCGTGGATCGCCGGGCACACCGGTCGCCCCGAGGACGGCGAGGCGGCCGTGGCCGCCTGTCTCGAGCGCTACGGCAGCGTCGACATCCTCGTGAACAACGCCGCCACGAACCCGTATGCCGGGCGCCTCATCGAGGCGCCGCTGTCCGCGTGGGACAAGACGGTCGAGGTGAACCTGCGGGGGCCGCTCGCCTGGTCGCAGATCGCCTGGCGCGAGTGGATGAAGGACCACGCCGGCTGCAGCATCATCAACACCGCCTCCGTCGGCGCCTTCAAGACGAGCTCGAACCTGGGTCTGTACTCGGTGCTGAAGATGGCGCTCGTGCAGATGACCCGCCAACTGGCCGGCGAACTGGCCCCCAACGTGCGGGTCAACGCCATCGCCCCCGCGGTGATCCGCACCGACTTCGCCCGCATCCTGTGGGAGGGCGAGGCCGGCGTGAAGGCGGCGAAGTCGTACCCGATGAAGCGGCTCGGCGAGCCCGAGGACTGCGGCGAGGCCTGCCTGTACCTGGCCGCCGGGGCCACGTGGATGACGGGCCAGACCCTGGTGCTCGACGGGGTTGCGCTCGTGGCGCTCGGCGAGGAGGACGCGGAGTGTCCTCGATCAGCCCCACCGTGGCCGAGTTGCTGGCCCTCTTG
>JANPGL010000312.1:0-4651 GCA_031423915.1 Actinomycetes bacterium
GGCGGCGGCCAGGTCGTCGACCGCGGATTCGAAGTGGACGACGCCGAGCACGGTCCCGTCGGCTCGGCGCACCGGGGTGGCCGCCGAGATGACCCATCCCGACGTGTCCGCCGACCAGTACGGGAGCGCCTGGTACACCACGCCCGGGGCCACGGCGGCTGCGCCTCGGAAGAACGGGGCGTCCGACTCGTCGGCGGACAGCTGGGCGGGTCCGGCGGCGCGCCCGTTGACCACGCGGACGTTCTCCCGGCCGGACAGGTCGATGAAGCAGAACTCGCTCGTCGTGCGGTCGAAGAGGTGCTGGAAGTCGAGCAGCACCCCTGACGCCGCCAGCGCCCGCGGGGATTGGGCGACCACGGCGCCGGCTGCGCCCGCGGGGTCGTCGTACAGGTCGGCGAGGGACGGGTTGCGGGCCAGCACCCGCAGCAGCGACGAGGCCCGCTCGAACGTGTCGGTCACCGTGCGCGTGCGATCGGTGGCCGCCAGGTCGAGCCGGGCGTCGAGGGCTGCGCGCCTGGCACCACGGGACTTCGCCACCGCCCCGAGGAAGCTCGCCGCGAGCAACGCGATGCTCACCGCCAAGATGACGAGCATCAGCGGCCGGCGCGGGGCGCGGGTGGCCGGACCCGTGTCGTCAGTGCGCTGGCCGTCCGTCACAGACGGAAACATCGTCCGCCCGTGCGGCTTCTGTCGCTTCACGGTCCAGGCTTGAGACCCTATTGACGACCGTTCGGGCGTTGCGACCTGCTCAGCCCGGCCGGTTGGGCCAGGCGCTACGCCACGCCTGCAGGTGGTCCCACACCTCGACGGCGCGTCCCGGCAACCAGTCGGGCTCCACGCCCATCGGCAGGCGCGCCTGGCCCACCGGCAGGCCGAGGTGGCGCATCATGGCCTTCGACGGAAGCGGGTTGGGGGCCTCGTCGCCCGTCTCGTAGGCGAAGCTCTCGAGCATGCGGGCGTTCACCAGGCGGGCGCCGATGACATCGCCCTTCTCCCACAGCGCGAACAGCTCCTGGTGGTCCTGCCCCGTCCAGTGGGTGGCGACCCCGACGGTGCCGACGGCGCCGACGGCGAGCAACGGGAGCGTCAGGCCGTCGTCTCCCGAGTAGACCTCGAGCGACGGCAGCGTGGAGATGAGCCCGGCGGTCTCTCCCGGATTGCCCGCCGCATCCTTGAGGGCGAGCGCGTTGGGCACCTCACGGAACAGGCGCAGCAGCGTCGCCGTGGCGATCTTTCGGCCCGTGCGCACCGGGATGTCGTAGATCATCACCGGAAGGTCGGTGGCGGCGGCGCACGCCCGGATGTGGGCGTCGATGCCGGCCTGACTCGGGCGGTTGTAGTACGGACACACCACGAGCACGCCGGCGCCACCCAGTGCCGCGGCCTGCGTCGTGAGGTGCACGGAGTGGTTCGTGTCGTTCGTACCCGTGCCGAACACGACCGGGATCGTGACCGCTTCGGCCACCGCGGCGAACAGCGACAGCCGCTCGTCGTCGGTGAGCACCGGCGCCTCGCCGGTGGTGCCCGCCACGACGAGACCGTCGTTGCCGTGGTCCTGCAACCACCGGGCCAGCGTGCGGGCGGCGTCGAGATCGAGACGCCCCTCGGCGTCGAACGGCGTGACCATCGCGGTGAGCACGGTGCCGAAGCGCCCGCCCATCAGAAGCTGCCTTCCTTGGCGCGGTCGATGCCGAGGCTGAGGATCAGGTCCTCGTGCAGCTCCATCCAGATGTCGTGGTAGCTGTTGCACATGACGCCGGTGAAGAGCTTGTGCTCCCCGGCGGTCACCTTGCCGAGGGTTTCGCTCAGCCGCGGGCCGTAGCCGGCGAACCGGTCGACGGCGCCACCCATGTTCCGCACGAGGGGCTGGGTGCTCTCGTCGATCTTCATCAGCCGACCGATGACGACCTCGTCGTAGCCGGGGTCACTGTGGTCGTTCGGGTTGCCGTCACGCAGCTGCCAGTCGCCGCACAGCACCTTGAAGCCGTCGTTCAGCTCGAGGAAGTGCTCGTACTCGGCCCGCAGTCCTTCCTGCAGCCCGGGCCTCTTGACGTCGTCGGCCAAGGCGGCGCCGTGAGCCTCCCGACCCTTGGGCGACAGTTGCCAGAGCGCCCGTGCCTCGCGGAACATGGCCAGCTCCTCGCCGGCCAGGCCCTTCAGGTGGTCTTCGACGTGGTCGCCCGGCAGGCCCGACAGCTCGGAGAGCACGTCGACCTTGGCGAACCCCTTGATGCGGAGGGCGTGCAGCACCAGGAAGCGTGGTTCGGAGGAGATCCCCATGGGTTTCCACGCTAGTCGACCACGACCATCGACGACCCCTTGCCACGGGAGCCCGGAACGACGAAGCGGGGCGGGTCCGGTACCCCCGGACCGCGCCCCGCCACCGATCGTGCGCTCAGTGCGCCGGCACCCGGGGTCAGGCCTCGGTGGCCGCGGCGTCGGCGCCGATCTCGAACTTCAGGTACTCGTCGCCCGTGTTCTCCCAGTCCTCGAACTGGATGACGTTCATCTCCTCGAACCGACGGCGCAGCCAGGCGTCGTTGCGGTCGAGCAGGCCGAGCTTCTTGCAGTTCGGCACGATCTTCGAGAACAGCAGCTGCTGGAACTGGAGGCGCTGCGGGTCGGCCAGCACGAGCGGGAGGACGGCCTTGGGGTTGATCCCCATGCGGTCCCACACCTCCTGCGACAGGAAGCGGTCACGCATGCGGACCGCCGCCTCGAACGCGAACTCCTGACGGTCCTTGATCTCGACGTCGGTCATCTGGGCGTAGACCTCCTGCAGCGACAGCACGCCGAAGGCCACGTGGCGCGCCTCGTCGCTCATCACGTAGCGCAGGAGCTGCTTGAGCAGCGGCTCGGGCGTGAGCTGGTGCTGGAAGCCGAAGGCGGCGAGGGCGAGGCCCTCGACCATCACCTGCATGCCGAGGTAGGTCATGTCCCACCGGCTGTCGTTGACGATGTCGTCGAGCAGCAGGCGCAGGTGGGCGTTGATCGGGTAGTGACCCGAGAGCTTCTCGTCGAGGTAGCGGGCGAAGACCTCGACGTGGCGGGCCTCGTCGACCACCTGGGTCGAGGCGTAGAGCTTGGCGTCGTACCACGGCACGGTCTCGCAGATCTTGGCGGTGCAGAGCAGCGCGCCCTGCTCGCCGTGCATGAACTGGCTGAGCGTCCAGTTGTTCTGCTCGACGCCGAACTCGAGCCACTCCTTCTCGGCCCACTTCTCCACGGGCGTGCCCAGGTAGACCTTCGGATCCATGCCGGTGCCGATGACCGACTGGATCTCGGCCACGACCTTCTCCTGGTCGACCTCGGTGTCCCAGGGCAGGTCGGTGGTGGCGTTCCACTGGCCGACCTTGGCCTTCTCGTACAGCTTGCGCAGCGCCGGACGGGCCAGCGAGTAGTCCCAGGTGAACAGCGCGTCGGCGTTGTCCTTCACCGCGTGGGTGATCTCGTCGACGTCGGTGTTCACGACGCCGAGGATCGCTTCGATGTCGTCGATCTCGGCGCGTCCGAGGATGTCTTCGGTGCTGGACATGATGTGGCTACCTCGCGGGAGTGGCGTGTGGGTGATGGTCTGGGGAAAAGGCGGGGAGCACGTACCGGCGGGTGAACGTGCGGGCGGCGAACGGGTCGGCCAGGTCGTAGCGGCGCGACGGACTGAAGAAGAACGAGAGCACGAGGCGCGTGAGCCACTCGGCCAGCTCGGCGGCCTGCTCGATCCCGATGAACGGGAGCACCTTGGGCGTGAGGTAGGCGGTGGCCACCTCGATGATGGCGGGCATGTCCTCGACGCTCATCGAGTGCAGGACCTCGCCTGGCTGCGAGGCCAGCATCACCTGGAGGTGCTCGTCGGCCCGGAGCGCCGCCGTGGCCTCGACGAGGATCGAGACGATCAGCTCCTCGAGGTCGTCGGCCGCAGCGACGTGGGCGTCGAGATCGGTGAAGAAGTCCCGGGTCTCGCGAGCCCGCAGCGCCTCGAACAGGACGTCCTTGCCGCCGGGGAAGAGGCGGTAGAGCGTGGCCCGGGAGATCCCGGCCTCGCCGGCGATGTCGTCGATCGTGACGCGGGACATGCCCCAGCGCTCGCAGCAACGCTTCGCCGCGTCGAGCACGCGCGCCTCGGGGGTGCCTGGGGTCACGCTGAGACGATAAGACGACAAACGTCTC
Source organism: Actinomycetes bacterium (assembly GCA_031423915.1). Taxonomy (GTDB): domain Bacteria; phylum Actinomycetota; class Acidimicrobiia; order Acidimicrobiales; family Ilumatobacteraceae; genus JANMAT01. The sequence goes on from JANPGL010000312.1 coordinate 4,168, forward strand.
ATTGTCAACGGTCGGATTCCGGTCCGGCCCCCGGCTCCGGCTCCGTCGCATTTGATGCGCCAAACCCCTCGCGGGCGACGGGCCGGGCGCATTTGATGCGCGAGGGCCCGGGGGACCGCCCAGGCGCGACGCCGCGCGCCTGAGCTACTCGGCGGGGCGTCCCACCGAACGGCACGAAGCCCGGTAGCCTGGGCCCCGGCGGCGCGTGATGTACGCGTGCCGCGGTCGAGTGCAGCGCTCCGGCGCCACGAGCTCCAGCGTTCTGTTGGTGGTCTTTGCATCCCCGGCCACCGAACCGAACCAGGACGTTCCCATGCCCCTGCCCTCTTCCGATCCCTCCCGCGCGCGCCGTCGCCGCACCGGGCGGCCCCAGACCGGCCGACCGGCCGCCCCCGGGCGCGCCGCGCCGGGCGATCGGCCCGCCGCGCCGGCCGCCACTCCCGTGGCGGAAGCCGCCGCCCCGCCGCGCGTCTACGAGACCGAC
>JANPGL010000313.1:0-4930 GCA_031423915.1 Actinomycetes bacterium
CGACGCGAGCTCGAACGGATGATGGACGCGCTCCGTTAGCGACCGGCAGGGCGCTCGTCGCCGCCCAGGTACGCCAGCACGGCCAGCACGCGCCGGTGATCGGTGGGTGCGGCGGCCAGTCGTGGGCTGACCACGGACGGCCCGGGACGGTCGCCTCTGGTGCCGGCGCCGGCCGTGGCGCCCACAATGGGCTGGCGAAGAGGTGCGCGACATGGCTGCGACGTCCGTCCCACGAAGCACGCTGGTCTTCCATCCGGACCGGGCGACGGTGAGGCCGTCGTGGTCCTCCACCGCGGCGGTGCTCCTCGCCACGCACCTGGCGCTCACCGCGCTGCGGTCGTTCTTCCCGCACGCCTACGGCTCGTACGAGCGTTCGGGGACGACGGGGGCGGCGATCGTCGTCGTGGCGGTCGCGCTGGCGCCACTCCTCGCACCGCTGCTGCGTCGGGTCCTCGCGGGTCGTGCCTTGCCGACCGTGCTGGTCCTGCTCGGCGCGTGGCGCATCGCAGCGCAGCTCTGGCACGGCGTACCGCTACCCCTCGCCGCGGCCGGCGCCGGCGTGGCAGGCACCGCGCTCACGCTGGCCGTCGCCTCGGCGGACACGGGCCACGCCCGATCGACCGGCCTCTTCGGAGGCCTGCTGCTCGACGCCGTCGTCATGGGCGCGTTCACCACGTGGGACCCCGTGTGGCAGCGAGGACCGCTGCCGATGGCACTGGCCGTCGCCCTCGGCGCCGCCTGCGTCGTGACCGCCCGAGCACTGACCTGGGGCGCGCCGCCCACCGTGACCGACCCCGAACTGACCGTCGGGGCGGGCATCGCCGTCGGCGCGGTGCTCTGCCTCGAGGTGCTGTTCCTCGCCAACGTGGGCTTCGTCGCCTCGGCCAGCGGCGCTTCCCTGTCGTGGGCGACCGCGTTCGCGATGGCGGGCGCAGCGACGGCCGCGGCGGCCCACACCCTCGCCCGACGCCCCGGCGCTGTCACGATCGCGCTGGCCGGCACGGGCCTCGCCGTGGTGGCGTGGCTGCTCCCGGTGGCACGGGGGCCGGCGGTCGTCGGGCTCGTGCTCGCCGGTCAGACCGCGGTCGGCCTCGTGGCGTCGCGTGCCCTGGCGCCGGGCCACGAGGCCGAGCACCGTTCCGTGGCGGGCGAGCTCGGCCTGGCGATCGGGTGGTCCTTCCCGGTGCTGGCGACGCTGCTGTTCCAGTTGCACTACGACCGGGCGCTGCCGGTGTCGAACCGACTGCTCACCGCCGCCGTCGGCGCGGCGGCGACGCTGTCGCTGACCCGCGGACGTGGTGCGCTCCGCACGAGCCCCGAATCGCCGCGGCCGCGCCTGCTGCCGGTGACGCTCGCCGGGGCGCTGCTCGCCGCCGCGTTCCTGGCCGGCGTCCTCGGCACGACCGCGCCGGCGACGCCTTCGGCGGCGGCCTCGCCGGCGACCACGTTGCGCGTGGTGCAGTGGAACGTCCACCAGGCGGTCGACGAGGACGGCCGGCTCGACCCCCGAGCGATCGAGCGCGCCATCGAGGCGCTCGCGCCTGTCGACGTCGTGGTGCTCAACGAGGTCGGCCGCGGCTGGCCGTTGTCCGGGCAGCTCGATCTCGCATCGTGGCTGTCGCGACGGCTCGCTCTCCCGTTCGTCTGGGGCGGTGCCGCCAGCGGGTCGTTCGGCAACCTGGTGCTGTCGCGCCTGCCCGTCACCGCCAGCGAACTCGTCACCCTGCCCTCGGTTCCGGGCACCCAGGGGCGCAGCCTGCTCGACCTGACGCTCGATCGGGGGGCTGGCTCGACCGTGCACCTGCTGGCGACCCACCTCCAGCACCGCAACGACCCTCAGGCGATGCAGCGCCGCCTCGACGAGCTGGCGATCGCCGTGCAGCGCACCGGCGACGGGCCGACGGTCCTCGCGGGTGACCTCAACCCGAAGCAGGGAGACCCACCCGCCTACCCGGAACGGCAGCCTGCGCAGTTCACCGAGGTGCGAGCGCTCCTCGACGCGGGCTACACGACCGCAGCCGACCTCACGTCGTGTGCGACGCCGACCTCGGGCCGGAACTGCAGCGACTACGTGTTCGTCCGCGGCGCCGCACACCAAGACCGGCTCCAGGTGGTCCCGGCCCCGCTCCATGACCACCGCATGGTGGTCACGGACATCTCGTTCCGCTGAATCCCGGCGCCCGGAACACCATGGCTTCTTGCCGACTCGGGTCGGTCCGGGCAAGGCAGGGATCGGGTTCGGATCCATAGGGTCACCCACGATGGACGGGCTCGACGGCGACGACTACGCCCGGGTGCTCTCAGTCGTGTCGGCGCTTCACCGGCTGGATTCGCCCGACGAGTTCCCGGCGCTCGCGCTCAGCGAGCTGCGCCGGCTCGTGCCCTACGACTCGGCCGGCTACAACGAGGTCGATCCGCTGGCGGCGAGGGCCGTGGGCTTCACCGAGCCGCGCTGGCTCGGCGAGACGAGGTGGGTCGCCCAAGCCCTCGAGCGCTGGATCGACCAGCAGCCGCTCCTCGCCCACCACCTGCGCACCGGCGACCGGTCACCGGTCCGCTTCTCGGACTTCCTGACCCGGGACGAGTTCCACTCGCTCGACATCTACCGCGAGCTCTACGCACCGATCCGGTGCGAACACCAGGTGGCGTTCATGTTGCCCGCACCGGTACCCGCCGTGGGCGACGGCCTGGACGCCATCGTCGTCGAACGGGCGCCGAGGGCCGGCGCGGAACGGCTGCTGGCGCTCGGAGGCGCTCGGCGAACAGGGCGTCACCGAGATCGTCTACCAACCGGCGGGCCCCGACATCCGACGCGAGCTCGAACGGATGATGGACGCGCTCCGTTAGCGACCGGCAGGGCGCTCGTCGCCGCCCAGGTACGCCAGCACGGCCAGCACGCGCCGGTGGGCGGTGGGCGCGGCGGCCAGGTCGAGCTTGGTGAAGATCGACGCGATGTGCTTCTCGACGGCGCCCAGGCTGAGCACGAGGGCCTGGGCGATGCCGCCGTTCGAGCGACCTTCGGCCATGAGCCCCAGCACCTCGCGCTCGCGTTCGGTGAGCCGGCCCAGCGCCGACGCGCCACGCCGCCGGGCGAACAGCTGGGCGACCACCTCGGGGTCGAGCGCCGTGCCCCCGCCGGCGACGCGGCGAACGGCCTCCACGAACTCGGCCACGTCGAAGATGCGGTCCTTCAGCAGGTAGCCCACCCCGCCGCGGCCGTCTGCGAGCAGGTCGGTGGCGTAGGCCCGCTCGATGTACTGCGACACGACCAGGATGGCGGTGTCGGGCGCCGACCTGCGCAACTCCAGCGCGGCGCGCAGGCCCTCGTCGCGGAACGTCGGCGGCAGGCGGATGTCGACGATGGCCACGTCGGGGCGCTCGCGCTGGACGGCCTCGATCAACGCATCGGGCCGGTCGACCGCGGCGACGACCTCGATGTCGTTGTCGCGCAGCAACCGCGCCAACCCGTCGCGCAGCAGTGCGAGGTCCTCGGCGATCACGACCCGCACGGCAGCTCCGCACGCACGATGGTCGGCCCTCCGGCCGGGCTGGTCACGGCGAACGTGCCGTCGAGCGCCTCGACGCGCTGGCGCAGCCCGGTGAGGCCCGAGCCGCGGGCATCGGCGGCACCTCGCCCGTCGTCGATCACCTCGACCCGCAGCAGCGGACCGCGCCGCTCGAGCCGCACGTCGATGCGCGTCGCCCCGGCGTGCTTGGCCGCGTTGGCCAACGACTCTGCCACCACGAAGTAGGCGGCGGTCTCGACCGGATCGGCCGGGCGGGGGTGCACGTCGGCCACCACGTCGACCGGGATCGGGCTGCGATCGGCCAGCGCGGCGATGGCCGCCTCCAGCCCTCGATCGGCCAGGACGGGCGGGCGGATGCCGCGGACGAGGTCGCGCAGCTCCTGCAACGCCTCGCCGACGCCCTGGCGCGCTTCGGTGACGAGCTGGCGGGCGCCATCGGGGTCGCTGGCCAGCTTCTGCTCGGCCAGGCCGAGGTGCATGCCCAGGGCGACGAGCCGCGCCTGGGCGCCGTCGTGGAGGTCGCGCTCGATGCGGCGCAGGTCGTTGTCCTGCACGGTCACGGCATCGGTGCGGGCGCTCTCGAGGTGCACGATCCGCTGGCGCTGCGAGGCCAGCCAGTGGATGCCGACGGGGATCCCGAGGCCGAGCAGCACCCACACCGGCCAGAAGTACCCACCGCCGGCGAGCGCCCACACGAAGCACAGGAACACCACGATGGCCGCGGACACGCCGGCGTGCACCGCCAGGGCCGGCGTGACGCGCCGCCGGGCGAACTCGGCGCCGCGCTCGTGGACGATTGTCACCCAGCCGTGGATGCCGACGGCCAGCCCGAGCACGAGCGCCGGCCATGCCGGCCAGGGATAGCCGCGGGTCGTGAGGGCCCAGATCACGACGAGCAGCACCACGACGGCGGCGCTGACGACGGCATGGGTCAAGAGCGCGGCACGGCGCGACACCGGCGGGCGCGAGGCGACCGGTCGGGCGATCGGACCGGCGGGAGCGGGCGGGGACACGGGCTCCATGTTGCCTCCCAGGAGGGCCTCGGCGGGACGCCGCCACGATCGGGCCAGCGGTCCGACGACGGCGAGGGCGAGGGCGAGGACGGCCAGACCGATCGGCACCAGGACGAACGACTCGCGCAGCGTGTCGATCCGGCGGATGCCGAGGTCGAACCCGTGCCACTCGTCGTCCTGGGGGATCCACCGGTACGTCAACGGCGCGGCCACGCCCTGGAGCCCGACGGCCACCAGACCCAGCCAGGCGAAGGCCAGCGGCCAGCCGAGCACGATGCGCAGTGACAGGTACGCCTGCTGGCGCCAGAACCGGGGGTCGGCCGCGACCGCCCACCCGCGCCGCCAGTAGCCGCGCACCGCCGGCCGGCCGGCCGGCGACCCCGCCGAGGC
>JANPGL010000314.1:0-12137 GCA_031423915.1 Actinomycetes bacterium
GGGAGGGGCAACGCGGTGCTCACGGCGCGGTCCGAGTCGGCCGGCGCTGCGGCCTCCTCGACGATCAGGTGGGCGTTGGTGCCGCCGGCGCCGAGGCCCGTGATGCCGGCGATGCGACGCTGGCCGTCGTCGGTCTTCCACGGCTGCAGCGCGGCGTTGACGTAGAACGGCGTCGACGGGAAGTCGATCTGGGGGTTGGGCGTCTCGTAGTGGAGGCTGGGGGGGATCTCGCCGTGCTGCAGCGCCAGCACGGTCTTGACGAGCGACGCCACACCGGACGCCTCGCCCGTGTGCCCGATGTTCGTCTTCAGCGACCCGATGGCGCAGAAGCCCACGTCGTCGGTGGTGCGGCCGTAGGCCTGCGCGAGCCCGGCGATCTCGATCGGATCGCCGATGAGGGTGCCGGTGCCGTGGGTCTCGACGTAGGAGACGTCCCGGGCGTCGATGCCCGCCACGGCCAGGGCCTCGGTCACGACGCGGGCCTGACCCGTGACGCTGGGGGCCAGGTAGCCGACCTTGGCTCGGCCATCGTTGTTGATGGCGGATCCGCGTATGACCGCCAGGACGTTGTCGCCGTCGGCAATGGCGGTGGCCAGGGGCTTGAGCAGCACGGCGCCCGCTGCGCTCGAGATGACCGTGCCGGCTGAGCGGGCATCGAACGCCCGGCAGTGACCGTCGGGCGACAGGATCTCGCCCTCCTTGTACACGTAGCCGCGCACCTGCGTGGGTGCGACGACGGCACCGCCCGCCAAGGCCAGATCGCACTCACCGGCCAGCAGGCTCTGGCAAGCCAGGTGGACGGCCACCAGGGTGGAGCTGCACGCGGTCTGGACGTTCAGGCTCGGGCCGGTGAGGTCGAGCTCGTACGACACGCGGGTGGCGAGGAAGTTCGTGTCGTTGCCCGTGTGTCGGATCAGCCACTCGCCCACCGACAGCGCCACCTGGGCGTTGCCGAGCACGTTCTTGAACATGTATTCGCTGGCCCCACACGACGCGAACACGCCCACCGCGGCGTCGAGCCGCTCGCCGACGTAGCCCGCATGCTCGAACGCCTCCCACGCGCACTCGAGGAAGACGCGGTGTTGGGGATCGAACACGGCGGCGTCGCGAGGGCTCATGCCGAAGAAGGCGGCATCGAACTGGTCGATGTCCTCGAGCGGTGCGGCGGCTCGTACGTAGGCAGGGTCGGACAACGCGCTCAGCGACTCGCCGGCGGCCAACAGCTCGTCATCCGAAAGAGCCCGGATCGACTCCACGCCCGATCGCAGGTTCGTCCAGAACGTGTCGACGTCCGGCGCGCCCGGAAAGCGCCCCGACATGCCGATGACCGCGATCAAGCCCTCGAGGTCCTCGAGTTCGCCGTCCGGGTCGCGTTCGTCCATGTCAGTCCCGCTTGTCAGGATTTCTGTACCTCGACTCGGATACGTGGCTCTCCAGGCTGTGGATCATGCTCGCCGACATACATTGCGAACCATGCCAGACGTAGGGGCGGTCGAGTCCTATCAAGTGTCGCCTCTCCAGGAAGGTATGGTCTTCCACCACCTCGAGGGCACGAACGTCGGCGTCGACATCGAGCAGTTCGTCGGCGAGCTCGACGAGCGCCTGGACGTGGCGCTGTTCCGGCAGGCCTGGGCGACGGTGGCCGACCGACACGCCATCCTGCGCACGCGTTTTCGGTGGTCCGGGCTCGACGGGCCGCGGCAGGAGGTGGTGGCGTCGGTGGAGCCGCCGGTCGCCGTGCTCGACCTCGACCCGACCATCGAGGTCTTCCTCGAGCAGGACCGACGCGCCGGGTTCTCACTGGACGCTGCGCCACTCTGGCGTGTCACGGTGCTGCCGGGGACGGCCGGCGACCGGGTGGTGTTCACGTACCACCACGCGTTGCTGGACACGAGCGTCGTGTGGTGCGTCCAGGAGGTGTTCGAGGTCTACGACGGTCTGCGCCGCGGCGAGACCGTCGCACTCGAGGACCGCCGACCGTACCGGGACCACATCGAGTGGTTGCACCGTCACTTGGCCGAGGACCGGGAGCCCGCCGCCGCCTACTTCCGTGCCCTGCTCGACGGTGTGGAGGAACCGACGCGGCTGACGGCGTTGGAGGTGTCCGGACCCACCGACCTCGTGACGTACGGCGCCGACCGGTTCCGACTGGACGCCGACCTGAGCCGGGCGCTCCATGCGCTCGGAGGCGACCTCGGCGTCGGTGTCCCGGCCATCGTCGAGACGGCGTGGGCGCTCGTGCTGTCGGCCTTCTCGGGTTCGACGGACGTGGTCTTCGGCTCGACCCGCGGGTGCCGGCGGTCGGGCCTTCCCGGCAGCGACCGGATCATGGGGCTGTTCATCAACACGCCGCCCGTGCGTGTCGTGCTCGACACGGGAGCGCCGGTGCGGTCGCTGCTGGCCGCCGTGCGCGAGCAGCAGGTGACCAAGCGGGCCCACGAGCACACCCCGCTGAGCGACGTGCAGGCCGCGGTGGGGTCGCGCGGGGCATCGCTGTTCGACACGATCGTCGTGGTCAACGAACTTCACCAGGGGACGCGACTGCAGCAGGCCGGCCCAGCGTTCGCGGGCCGGCGGTTCGACCTGCACGACCAGACGAACTTCCCGCTGACGCTGCTCGCCTACCTGGACCCGGGCATCCACTTCAAGGTCTCGTACGACCGGCGCCGTTTCGACGAGGTCGGCATGGGCCGGCTGCGCGAACTGCTCGTCGCCGTGCTGGCCGCCATCGTCGCCGACCCCGACCGTGCCGTGGGCGAGCTGCCCACCGTTCCGGCCTCGGAACTGGCCGTCCTGGCCGCCTGGAACGACACCGAGCGGTCGTATCCCGAGGCGACCTGCGTGCACGAGCTGTTCGAGGCGCAGGTCGATCGCACGCCCGACGCCACGGCGCTGGTGTTCCGTGGCGAGCGGCTCACCTACCGCCAGCTCGACGAGCGGGCGAACGCCGTGGCCGCCCAGCTGCGCTCGCTCGGGGTCGGCCCCGATTCGCTCGTCGGGGTGTTCGTCGAGCGATCGGTCGAGATGGTGGTGGGGCTCCTCGGCGTGCTCAAGGCGGGCGGCGCCTACGTGCCGATGGACCCGGCCTACCCGTCGAACCGCATCGCCATGATGCTGGAGGACGCCCACGCCGAGGTGGTGCTCACCCTCGACCGGCTGCGCGGGTCGGTGCCGGGCGCCGTGCCGCACGTCGTGACGCTCGACGCGGCGCGGCCGGGCGCCTCGCGCGCCGAGGTGCCCGGGATGCGCAGCGACCACCTGGCCTACGTGATCTTCACCTCCGGCTCGACGGGTCGCCCGAAGGGCGTGATGGTCGAGCACCGCAACGTGGTGAACTTCTTCGTCGGCATGGACGAGGCGCTCGGTCACCGTGCCGGCACGGCGCCGGGCACCTGGCTGGCGGTCACCAGCATCTCGTTCGACATCTCGGTGCTCGAGCTGTTCTGGACGCTCACGCGCGGTTTCACGCTCGTGCTCCAGGAGGACGACAAGACCCTGGCGCGCGGGCCCGTCGGAGCGGCCGCGTCGGTCCCGTCGCGGCCGGTGTCGTTCAGCTTGTTCTACTTCAGTGCCGACGCGGCCGGCTCGGCCGGTGGGTCCGACCGCTACCGCCTGCTCATCGAGGGCGCCCGGTTCGCCGACGAGCACGGGTTCGAGGCGGTGTGGACGCCCGAGCGCCACTTCCACCCGTTCGGTGGGCTGTACCCGAACGCCGCGCTCACGAGCGCCGCGGTGGCCATGGTGACGACCCGCGTCTCGATCCGCGCCGGCAGCGTGGTGCTGCCGCTGCACCACCCGATCCGAGCCGCCGAGGACTGGTCGGTCGTCGACAACCTCTCCGACGGGCGGGTCGGGCTGTCGTTCGCCTCGGGCTGGCACGCCAACGACTTCGTGCTGGCGCCCGAGAACTTCGCCGACCGTCGGCGGGTGATGGCCGAGGGCATCGAGACCGTGCTGGCGCTGTGGCGCGGCGAGGCCGTGACGGCACCGAACGGCGAAGGCGCCGAGGTGTCGGTGCGGATGTACCCGCCGCCGGTGCAGACCCGACCGCCGGTGTGGATCACCGCCGGCGGCAGCCCGGAGACGTTCGCCATGGCCGGCCGGCTGGGGGCCAACGTCCTCACGAACCTGCTCGTCATGAACCGCGACGACCTGGTGCGCAACGTGGCCGTCTACCGCGACGCCTATCGCGCCGCCGGCCACTCGGGCGACGGGCATGTCACCGTGATGCTCCACACCCACGTGGGCACCGACGACGTCTCGGTCCGCCGGCGCGTGCGCGAGCCGTTCCTCGAATACCTGCGCACGTCGACCGATCTCATCAACCAGGTGCAGTGGGAGCGCACGAGCTTCGCCAAGCCCGACGCCGGCGGGGGAGCGGGCGACGTCGGCGCGCTCGGCGGTCTCGACCAGCTGAGCGACGACGAGATGGCCGCCATCATGGACCACGCGTTCGAGCGCTACGTCCGCTCGGCGGGCCTGTTCGGCACGCCCGACACGTGCGCCACCACCGTGGCCGAGCTGGCCGATCTCGGTGTCGACGAGATCGCCTGCCTCATCGACTTCGGGCTCCCCACCGACGACGTGCTGGCCGGCCTCACCCACCTCGACGAGCTGCGGCGTCGGTGCGCCGGCGCGCTCGACGCCACCGTGGCCGGGCCCGCCGCCGACGAGGTCTCGTACGACCTCGTCGCCCAGCTGAGCCGCCACGGCGTGACCCACCTCCAGTGCACCCCGTCGCACGCCCAACTCATCGCGGCCACACCCGGCGGACTCGCGGCGCTGGGCACCCTCGACCTGTTGATGCTCGGGGGCGAAGCGCTGCCGCCCGCGGTCGTCGACCAGATCCGGCCGGTGCTGCGCGGCGAGCTCCTGAACATGTACGGGCCCACCGAGACGACGATCTGGTCGACCGTGTCGCCCATCGTGCGCGCCGGCGTGCCCATCACCATCGGGCGCCCGATCGCCAACACCGACGTCCACATCGTCGACCGGGCGATGCGCCCGCTGCCGATCGGGGTGGCCGGCGAGCTCGTCATCGGCGGCGCCGGCGTGGTGCGCGGCTACCTCGACCGGGCCGAGCTGACCGCGGAGCGCTTCGTGACCCTGGCGCACACCCGGGCCCGGGCCTACCGGACGGGCGACCTCGCCCGGTTGCTCCCCGATGGCGAGATCGAGTTCGGTGGTCGGCTCGACCACCAGGTGAAGATCCGCGGCTACCGCATCGAGCTGGGGGAGATCGAGGCGGCGATCGGACGGCACGCCGGCGTGTTCGAGCAGGTGGTGGTGGCCCGCACCGAGGGCGGCGGCGAGCCCCGCCTCGTGGCCTACGTGGTGCCTACGCCGACCGACGACGACAGCGGCGCCGACGCCTGGGGCCAGGTGTGGGACGAGACGTACCGCACGAGCGACGCCGACGACCTCACGTTCGACGTGGCCGGCTGGGCATCGACCTACACCGGCGAGCTCATCGACGCCGAGGAGATGCGCGAGTGGGTCGACGACACGGTGGCGCGCATCGGCGAGCTGGCGCCCCGGCGGGTGCTCGAGATCGGCTGCGGCACGGGACTGTTGCTGTTCCGGGTGGCACCGGCGTGCGAGCGGTACGTGGGCCTCGACGCGGCGGCCAGCGCCGTGGAACGCATCGGCCGGCAGCTCGAAGGTCGATCGCTCCCCCAGGTCGAGCTCGTTCATGGCCAGGCCGGGCGCGTGTCGTCGCTCGTGGAGGGGCCGTTCGACACGGTCGTGATCAACTCGGTGGCGCAGTACTTCGCCGGCGCCGACGAACTGATCGACATCGTCCGCCAGGCCCTCGCGTTGCTGCGCCCCGGCGGCTCGCTTTTCCTCGGTGACCTGCGCAGCCTCCCGCTCCAGCCGCTGTTCGCCGCCGCCGTCGAGCTGGAGCACGCGGCCGCCGACATGGGTCGCGACGACCTGCGCGAGCGCGCCGCCACCCGCGTGGCCCAGGACAACGAGCTGGTGATCGACCCGGCGCTCCTGCCCGCGCTCGTCGGCGCCTGGCCCGAGGCCGGCGCCATGAGGGTGCGCCTGAAGGCGGGCCGCGCGGACAACGAGATGACCTGCTTCCGGTACGACGCCGTGGTCGTGCGGGCGACCGATGGCGAGGTGACCGGTGAGCCGGCGGCGACGCTGCTCGACGGCGACGCGTTCGGGGTCGACTCCCTGAGCGCCGCCCTGGCCGGGGCGCCCGACGCCGTGCGCGTCGTCGGCCTGCGCAACGCCCGCCTGGTCCGTGAAGCCGAACTGGCCCGCCTGCTCGACACGCCCGACGGTCCGGCGACGGTGGCGGCGCTTCGGGCCGTGCTGGCCGCCGTGCCCGCAGGCATCCACCCCGACGAGGCGATCGAGCTGGCCTCTCGTGTGGCCGGGCCGGGCTACTCGGTCGATGCCGTGTGGTCGGCCGAGGGCGCGGACCGGTTCGACCTGCTGGTCCGCTCGCACGCCGCGGTCGGCGTGACCGCGCCGCCGACGCTGGTGCCGCGCCCGTGGGCGGACTACACGAACCGACCGGCGCGGCGCACCGCGGCGTCGCTGGGGCCCGACCTGCGCAGCGCGTTGCGCGGCGTGCTGCCCGACTTCATGGTGCCCTCGGCGTTCGTGGTGCTCGACGCGCTGCCCCGCACGCCGAACGGGAAGATCGACCGCAACGCGCTGCCGGCACCCGACCGGGGTCGCAGCGAGGGCGAGGCGACCGCCGCACCCGCCAACGAGCTGGAGCGGGCCATCGCCACGGTATGGCAGGACATGCTGTCGCTCGACGCAGTCGGCGTGGAGACGAACCTGTTCGACCTGGGTGCCAACTCGTTGATGATGGTGAAGGCCAGCGCCCGGCTGGCCGGGTCGCTCGGTCGCACCGTGTCGCTCGTCGACCTGTTCCGCTACCCGACGGTGCGGGCGCTGGCCGCCCACCTGGTCGACGCGGGTGGCGAGGCCGACGCCGAGGTGCTGAACGACAGCCAGGATCGGGCCCAGGCGCGCAAGGACGCCATGGCCCGCCGCCGCGACGCCCGCGCCGGGGCGCGTCCCGGTCGACGCGGTTGACGGGGCGGGTCGCTACAACGGCTGTCCGTCGGGGCCGCGGAAGTCGCGGCTCACGTGGCCTTCGGCGACGAGCGTGGCCCACAGCTCGTCGTCGATGCCGACCAGGTGGCGCAGCACCTCCTCGGTGTCGACGCCCATGGGGCGGAGCTCGCCGAACGCCAGCGGCGGGCCGTCCCACGCGAAGGGGTGGCCCGGCCAGTCGTGGGTGCCGATCTCGTCACCGTGGTTCGGGCGGATCAGCCCTCGGGCCCGCAGGTGGGAATCGACGCGCTGCTCCGACTCGGTGAGCACGGGCGCGGCGGGCACGCCGTGGGCCTGCAGGTGGGTGGCGGCGTCCACATGGGTGCGCGTCGACGTCCACGCCGCGATGCCGGCGTCGATCTCGTCGTGGTGGGTCCGGCGGCCCGCGGCGCCGGCGAAGCGCCCGTCGGCCGCCCAGGTCGGGTCGCCGAGCGCGGTGCGCAGCGCCGCCCACTCGCCGTCGTCGCCCACCGAGACGGCCACCCAGCGGTCGGGGCCGGTGGGTCCGCCCACGCGCCCCACGCCGCCCGTGCCGTCGGGCGCATCGAGGCAGCGGTACACGCCCTGCGGCGCCCGCCAACGGTGACGGTTGCCGATGCGCAGCTCGTCGGTGGCGCCGCGCTGCACGTCGAGGAGCACCTCGCCGATGTGGTTGAGCATGTTCTCGCTCTGCGCCACCTCCACGAGCTCGCCGACGCCGGTGCGCTCCCGTCGGCGCAGCGCGGCGATGGCGGCGAACGCGGCGACGCCCCCCGAGGCCGCGTCCATGTGGAACACATGGTCGTTCTCGCCGTAGTCGACGTCGGGGTAGCCGCGCAGGCTGGTGAGCCCGAACACCGCCTCCATGTTCGTGCCGAAGCCGAGGAAGTGGCGGTAGGGGCCATCGAGCCCGGTCGACGGCATGCGCACCATCACGAGGCGCGGGTTGCGGGCACGGGCCGTCTCCCAGTCGATGCCGAGCTTGGTCAGCAGCTCCACCGAGTTGTTCTCGATGAACACGTCGGCGCGACCGAGCAACGCCAGCAGGGCCTCGCGGCCCGCCTCCGTGCGGGGATCGATGGTCACCTGCTGCTTGCCGCGGGCGTGGCCGAGGTAGCCGGCGGCGCGGTTCCAGGGGCGCTCGCCCGGGTCGAGGTCGGGGTAGCCGGCGAAGATCGGCCCGGTCAACGGCACCACCTCGGCCGGGGGCCGGGCGTACAACCCGCGCGTGTTCGTGGGGAACACGTTCGGGTTGTCGACCCGCACGACGGTGGCACCGAGATCGGCGAGCAGCATCGACGCGTACGGCCCCGCCCACGCCACCGTGATCTCGACGACCACGACCCCCTCGAGCGGCAGGCGGCGCGGCGCGGACTGCCCGCCCGGCGAGCGGGGCTCGGCAGGTGCGGCGGCGGCGGCGAGCACCTCGGCGCGGTCCGCGTCGAGCGCTGGTGCCGGTCGACGCAGCCGCCAGCCGCCGCCCTCGCCGTGGAAGCGCACCGGTGCGCCGGGCGCCTTGGCGGTGCCGCCCTCGGGGAGCGCCAGCTCGGACCAGAAGCCCCGCGCCGCCAGGTGCGGGTCATCGAGCACACGGTCGGGGGTGTTGAGCGCGGTGACCGGCCAGCCGGCCGCCTGCGCCTCCATCATGGCGTCCTGGCTCGTACGCACGATCGTCCAGCCGAGCACCGACTCGAACACCAGTTGGGGCAGTTCGGGATCCGCCAGAGGGTTGCCGGCCGCGTAGCGGGCCGACAACGCCTCGTCGCTCAGGACGCCCAGCATGCGGGGGATCCACCGTGGTGCGGTGGAGATCATCACGTAGCCGTCGGCCGTGGGGAAGACGCCGGTGGGGTACGGGCTGATGGCGGCCCCTGCGCTACGCGGCGCGTCGAGGCCGGTGAACACGTGGAAGAGGAAGAACGTGAGGCGCCGGTCGATCGAGGTGAACTGGGCGTCGACCGCGGCGGCGTCAACGAGCACCGACCGGCCGTCGCCTTCGGCCTGCGTGACGGCGGCGAGCGAGGCGATCGCGGCGATCGTGCCGTGGTGGTACTGGCCGAGGTCGCCGCCCATCTTCACCGGCTCGCGGCGGGCCAGCCCGGTCGACGACATCACGCCGGCGCAGGCGTAGGTGAGGATCTCCTCGCCCTTCCACGTCGCGCGCGGCCCGGTGAGGCCGAACGGGGTGACGCTGACGACGGCCAGCCCGCTGCGGGTCGCGCCGAGCGCCTCGGGCGTGAGCCCCGTGGCCGCGGCGCGCCCGGCGTCGAGCGAGGTGAGCACCAGGTCGCTGCGCGCCGCCAGCGCGAGAGCCAGCGCGGCGCCGTCGGGCGTGTCGAGGTCGGCCACGGCCGAGCGCTTGTTGGCGTTGAGGTGCACGAACGTCGACGACATGCCGCCCGCGCGCGGCATCGGCCCGAACGTGCGCGACCGGTCACCCGACGGCGGCTCGAGCTTGATCACGTCCGCGCCCAGGTCGGCCAGGAGCTTGCCGGCGTACGGTCCGGCGATCCCCTCGGCCAGCTCCAGGACGCGCAGGCCTTCCAACGGTTGCCCCATGCCGGCAACCTAACCGAGTCGGTCGTCCCGGCGGCTCAGCTGTCGGCCAGGCGCACGTGGGCGGTGCCCAGCACCCCGGTGGCGCCGGACTCCTCGCTGAGGATCGTCAGGTCGATCTCGACGGTGTCGTCGTCGTTCACGCCCGTGACGGCACCGCGGCACACGACCGGTGTGCCGACGATCATCGGGGTGCGGAACACCGTGTCGATCTTCAGGATCGAGCTGCCCGGCGCCCACCGGTGGATCATGGCCGCCAGCTGCCCCTGGCTCATGATGCCGGGGATCACCGCGCCGGGCAGGCCCTCGGCGCGCGCCGCGTCGTGATCGGTGAATCGCGGGAAGTCCATCTGGGCCGCCTTCACGAAGCGGCGCACGGTCTCGAGCGACACGTCCGGTCGTTCCTCGGGCAGCTCGTCGCCCAGTTCCACCTCGTCGATGCGCATCGCTCACACGCTCCGGATCATGCGCCAGTCGACGATGCAGACCAAGCGGTCCTGCTCGTCGAAGAAGGTCATGCGGTTGACGATGAAGACCATGGTGCCCGACCGCCCGGTCTTTTCGTAGAGGTCACCGATGGCGACCGTGGCCCGCAGCGTCTGGCCGGCCCGCATGGGACGGTGCCACTCGACCGACTTGCCGCCGTCGATGCCACGGGTGCCGAAGTCGGGGAAGTCGTCGGGCAGGATGCGCGCCGCGTTGACGTGCGTGGGGAACGCGGTCGACGCCTGGAAGTCGGGGTGGGTCGGGTCGACGAAGCGCGGGTCGGTCTCGCCCGCGGTGACCGCCCACTCGAGCATGCGGTCGGGGTCGACCGTGAGCTCGATCTCCTGGAACACGGTGCCGACCCAGCGCTCGCGTTCGGCCCGGATGTCTACGTCCGCCATGTTCTCGCCTCGTGTCTCCCGGCCTGCAGCGCAGCGACCAGGCCGTCGATGGTCTCGATCGGGTCCGTGAACTCGGTGGCGCACAGGCCGATGCGGCTCACGATGTGCGAGTCGCTGCCGCCGATCGTGCGGTAGCCGTAGCGCGCGGCGTGCTCCACCGACAGCTCGTCCTCGCCAGGGATGCTGCCGCCGTTGTAGACCTCCACGGTCTCGACACCGTCGACCGCGCCCTTGCGCTCGTAGTGCGAGAACAGGCCGACGTTCTTGCGGGCCGGGTGGCACGGCGCGGCGTACGCCCCGCACCGCTTGGCCGCAGCGAGCACGTCGCCGATCGGGTGGTCGATGCGACCGAAGTCGAGGGCGTGCAGCAGGTCGTCGTTGACGCCGAACACCAGCACGTGGCCGTAGTCGGTCTCGACCTCGCTCGCTTTCAGGATGAGGAGCCCGTACTGGTCCTCGAGGGCGCGGTAGTCGCTGTCGCCGTCGAACTGGCGGTGCTCGGTGAGCACGAACCCGTCGATCGGCAGGTCCTTGCGCTTGATCCACTGGCAGTAGTTGTCGACCTTGGCGCGCCCGTCGTCGGAGCGGATCGAGTGGGTGTGCAGGTCCAGGATCATGCGGGCCGGAAGCGCGGGACCGCGAAGGCCTCGCCGTCGTCCCGCTCGGCGACGGAGAAATCGGCCACGACGGCCTGCCCGATGCGCACGTCGGCGGGATCGCACCCGACGATGTTGGTGAGCACGCGCGGCCCCTCCTCCAACTCCACGTACGCCATCACGTAGGGGAGGTGGTCGTTGAACGGCGGCACCATGTTCTGGTGCGTCACCGTGAACGTGTGCACCGTTGCGCGGCCCGACGCCACGACGTGCTCGATCGTGTCGGTGAGGCAGCTGACGCAGATGGCTCGGGGCTTGTGCTGCCACCGGCCGCACGAGGTGCAGCGTTGGAGCACGATCTCGCCGCGCCCGGCGCCCTCCCACCAGCCGCGGGTCTCCCACGAGGCGTAGGGCAGCGGATGCGTCATGTCGCGTGCATCGCTCATCACTCGACCCCGCTGGTTCGTGCGGGCCTTCGGCCCGCCTGCCGTGCTCGCCGCCTCCGCTGCGCTTCGGCGCTCGCCGTACCTCGAGCCATCACTCGACCCCCAGGATGAGCGTGGCGCCCGAATGGGCCACGCCGAGCGTGCCGCCGGTGCCGTGGACGCACGCCAGCGCGGCGCCGGCCACCTGGCGGGCATCGCATTCACCGCGCAACTGCTTCACGGCCTCGATCACCAGGAAGATGCCGCGCATGCCCGGGTGGTTCGACGACAGCCCGCCGCCGTCGGGGTTCACCGGCAGCGCGCCGCCGAGGCGGATGCGACCGCCCGTCACGAACGGGCCGCCTTCGCCCACGGGGCAGAAGCCGAGGTTCTCGAGCGTGGCCAGCACCGTGATGGTGAAGGAGTCGTAGATCATGCACAGGTCGATGTCGTCGCGCGACACGCCGGCCATGCCGAACGCCCGCTCGCCCGCCTGACGGGCGGCCGTACGGAACAGGTCGGCCGTGCCGAGCTCTTGCGTACCGCCGCCCGGCAGGCGGGCGAGCGGGCGTTCGCCATGGCGGGCGTGTCGCGCCACGACATCGACCTGT
>JANPGL010000315.1:0-5373 GCA_031423915.1 Actinomycetes bacterium
GTCTTGTACCAGCCGCGCTGCATGCGATGGGGGTTGTTCAGCGACTCCGACTGCTCGTCGAAGTACGGGAGGTCCTTCGAGGGGACCGGTCGGATGTTGTAGACGCAACCGATGATCCTCAGGACCAGCATCGTGATGCCGAACGCGGTGCCCACGACGAAGCCGATGCCGACGCCGACAACCATCAGGGCGATCCACTGCACGTAGGCGAGCGGCACGTTGACCATGCCCGAGGGCACCGGGCGGTGGCACTTGATCGGATGCGCCAGGTCGGACGGGGCGTCGAGCACCTCGTTGACGACGTAGTTGCTCGAGGCGACGAGGCACACCGCCGCGAAGCCGGCCAGCAGCCGGAACACGAGCGCCGAGGAGAACTCGAACCCGTCGCTGCTGAACGCCGCGAAGATCCCGGGCAGCACGAATACCTGCTTGACCCAGTGGTCCACCCGGGCGATCGCCAGGTGCCCGCGCCACGTGGCCTTGCCGGACAGGGGCATCACGGCGGAGAACGCCGTGGTGCGGTTGGGGGGTGTCGAGACGGTCACATCAACCTGCCTGGGGACGGGAGCCGCGGATCACGGGAGACCGGCAACCTATGGGTGGGGTCACGGCACCGATCATGCCGGTGGTCGCAGACGGTTCAGGATCGTGTCCAGGCCGAACGCGGCCAGCACGGTCAGGGTCGGCAGGATCGGCACCGAGTAGCGACCCAGCGCCAGCAGCAGCGCCAGCGCGATGTTCAGCGTGAGGATCGGCAGGTACAGAACCCAGGCTCCGCGCCCCTCGCGGTGGGCGCGGCGCCAACCGACGAGCGCCAGGGCCCAGGCGCCGACCGCCAGGACGAGCGCCAGCAGGGAGTTCTTGAGCGACGTCAGCTCGAACCAGAACGCGAACAGTCCCACGGCCGACTTGCGCACCACCTGCAACGGTTGCGTGCGCAGGACGCGCTTCATCTCCTGGTTCAGGACCTGGTCGGTCTGGTAGTCGTCCTGTTCCCACTCCATGCCCTGCGACTTGGTGAGCCGGGTGAAGTAGGCGTTCGACTCGTTCTCGGCCACCGTGTACGGCGGCTGGCGCTGGAGGACGAACTCGCTGCGGCTGAAGATCATCCCGCGCAGGAACGCGTCGCTGGTTCCCGTGGTGACGAGCACCAGGTGGCCCGACACCTTGTAGTTGCGGATCGTCCACGGCGTGAGGGTGACGATCACGGCCGCGACGATCGCTCCGACGCCCTTCCACGGCACGCGGCGCTCCTCGCCGCGCCGCCGGGCCAGCCACCAGGTCACGACGAAGCCGGCGGCGAAGAGGAAGGGGATCGGGAACGCCACGGTCTTGACCAGGCTGGCGACGCCGGCGCACGCCCCGACGGCGACCCCCCGGCGGACGGTGGGCTGCTGGTGGAAGCGCACCATCGTCCACACCAGGAGCGTCATCATGAACGTGAGCACGGTCTCGAGGTGGAGCGTCGGCAGGTAGCGGAGCAGCATCGGATGGAACATGCACCCGGCGGCGGCCAGGAGCCCGGTGCGCTCGTTGAACACTCGGCGACCGATGTCGTACACGAGCACGCACACGCCGGCGAACAGCAGGCAGTGCAGCGTCAGCACGAGGCGGGGGCGTTCTCCGAACAGCCAGTAGACGAGCCCGATCACCGACGGGTACAGCGGTCCCCGTCGGCTGAGCAGCGGACCGAAGCGTCCACCGCCGCTGAACCCGTCGCCGTTGGCGAGGCTGCGACCCATCGTGCCGAAGAGGTACGGGTCGAAATCGCCACCGATGAGGGACTGCCGACCGAACACCACGAAGACGGTGAGCAGCGACACGACCAGCGCCACCAGGTAGACCCATGCCGCTCGCGGCAGGGCGCGGGCACGGCTGACCGCCGCAGTGACGGTGGTCATCGCTCGCCTCGCTCGGTGTTCCGGCGCACGCCGCCTGGAGCGGACGGTCTCGCCGATCGCCGCGCCTGGCCGATCGGCACGGGCAGTGACGTCATGCGACGATCCTATGGGCCGGGTCCGAACGGCGCTCCGAGCGCTCGTGACGGCCCGGTGAACAGCGCGATGCGCCGGGGTCCGCACACCCACGGTGTACCCGGAAACGCCCAGCGAGAGCCATGCTCGTCGTGAGGCCGGTCAGGACGGGCGGATACGCGGGTGATCCGGCCGACGGCGAGGCGCGTCGGCCGGATCGGCGTCAGAACTTGAGGCGCCAGAGCCCGCCGTTCCAGTTCGACGAGTAGACGATCCCGTTCTTGGCGTCGACCGCCATGCTGAACGCCCCGTAGTCGAAGTTCTGACCGTTGTACGGGGCCCACGTGAGCCCGTCGGACTCCGACGACACGTAGAACGGTCGCGGTGTCCCCTCGTCCCAGGCCGCACCGGGATGGATGTACATGTTCGTACCGTCACCGATGATCGTGTAGTACCCACCGTTCGAAGCCGGCGCCCCGTCGACCGGCTTCCACGACGCCCCGTTGTCCGTCGATCGCAGGATCTCGTGGAGCGCCGTCAGGTACAGCACCCCGGTCTTGGCCCGGTAGATCCCGACCGCCCCGTGGGCAGCGATCCCGCTGTACACCTGCGTCCAATGGGCACCCGAATCGGTCGTGCGCCAGTACCCGGCGTCCTGCATCCCGACGATCCAGGTGGACGACGTGATGAAGTACGCGTAGTGGCTGTGACCCCACGCCCCGGCGGGCTGGTGGATGATCCACGACGCACCGGCGTCCTTGCTCTCCAGCACCCCGGCGCTCGACTTGCCCGACCAGTCGCTGTGGAACGTGACGAGCAGGTGCTTCGGATCCGCCGGATCGATGGCGACCGCGTACACGTCGGGCGACGTCTGATCGACGATCGAGCTCGGCAGGATGTCCTGCCAGTTCACGCCACCATCGGTGGACTTCCACAGCAGGTACGCCCCGGCACCACCCGACGCCGAGTACACGATGTCGGCGTTCGTCGGATCGACCGCGATGCTCCAGTTGGCCCCCGACGACACCTTGTCACCGTTCGTACCGGTGCTGACCTTCTTCCACGACGCCCCGGCATCCGTCGTCTTCCAGATGCCCTGGTAGAACGAACCCAGGTAGACCACCCGAGGATCGCTCGGCGACAGGGCGACCGTCTGCGTGCCGTAGTTCGCACCCGCCGGCACCTGGCGGTAGGTGATGTCGATCGGCGGCGTGATGTTCTGCCACTGACCCTTCGTCAACGGCGGCAGCGGCGAGGCCACCGGCGGCGGCGGCGGCACGCTGGCCCTGGTCGTCGGTGGGGTGGCCGCGGTCGTCGCGGTGGTCGACGCCACGGTCGGTGGCGTGGCCACCGTCGTGGGGGTCGAGGGCGTCGACGCGGCCGTGGTCGGCGAGGGGGCCGCGGTCGTCGGCACCGCTGGCGGTGACGAGACGGTCGTCGGCGTGGCCGGCGGTGCCGCGGTGGGAGCGGTGGTCGGTGCCGGCGTGGGCGGGAGCGCCACGGTCCGGGTGTGGAAGCGACGACGATGGGTCCGGGTGGTGCTCGAGCTCTCGGCCGACGTCGGTTTGCGGACCTCGTGTGCGCTGACGACCAGGCTGCCGACTACCAGCGCCCCGGTCACTGCAATGCGAATGCGTACCACTCGGTTCTCCCAGACTCTGATCACGCCCGACGATCACGGTAACGAGCGACCTCGTCGCGGGCGCCGCCGTGGCGGTAAAGGTTCACTCACCCCGGTAAAGAACCGGCCATCGACCCGTGAGTACGAGGATGCCGGATCGGCGTCAGAGCTTCAGCCGCCAGAACCCGCCGTTCCAGTTCGACGAGTACAGGATCCCGTTCTTGGCGTCGATCACCATGCTCATCGGGCCGTAGACGAAGTTCTGACCGTTCAGCGGGGTCCAGTTGACACCGTCGGTCTCCGCTGACACGTAGTACGGGCGCGGGTCGTTGTCAGCCCACGCTGCGCCGGGCTGGACGTACATCCGGGAGCCGTCGCCGGTGATGGTGTAGTAGCCGCCGTTCGATCCCGGCATGCTGTTGCCCGGCAGGTCGCCCACGGCGCTCCACGACGCACCGTTGTCGATCGACTTCAGGATCGACTTGAGCGCGGCGACGAACAGGTTCCCGTTGCTCGCCCGGTAGAGCTGGACCGCACCGTGGGCGGCGATCACGTCGGACACCTGGGTCCAATGGCCACCCGAGTCGGTCGTGCGCCAGTAGCCGGCGTCCTGCATGCCGACCAGCCAGATGCTCGACGTGATGAAGAACGCGTAGTGGCTGTGACCCCACGCCCCGGCGGGCTGGTGGATGATCCACGACGCCCCGGCGTCCTTGCTCTCCAACAGGCCGGCGCTCGACTTGCCCGACCAGTCGCCGTGGAACGTGACCAGCAGGTGCTTGGGGTCGGCCGGGTCGATGGCGATGGCGTACACGTCGGGCGACGTCTGGTCCACGATCGAGTTGGGCAGGATGTTCTGCCAGTTCACGCCGCCGTCGGTCGACTTCCACAGCATGTTGGCCCCGGCCCCGCCCGACGCCGTGTAGACGACGTTCGGGTTCGTCGGGTCGACGGCGATCGTCCAGTTCACGCCCGACGACACCTGGTCGCCGTTGACACCGGTGCTCACCTTGGCCCAGCTGGCGCCGGCGTCGGTCGTCTTCCAGACGCCCTGGTAGCAGGAGCCCAGGTAGACGACGCGGGGATCGCTCGGCGACAACGCCACCGTCTGCGTGCCGTAGTTCGCACCCGCCGGCACCGGGCGATACGTGATGTCGATCGGAGGGGTGACGTTCTGCCACTGACCCGTCGTCAGCGGCGGCAACGGTGTGGCCACGGGCGGCGGCGCCGGCGGGTCGGCCGGAGCCAGGGGGGGCGCGATCACGTCGCTGAACGACCCGACGACGTCGACGACCACGTGGGTTCCGGCGGCGCCGGCGTAGAGGCACACACGGCCCGACGCGCCCACGCGCGCCATCACGCTGTTGGCCACGTCCCGTCCGACCGAGAAGTTCACGGTCGAGGCGAGTGGGCGCGCCGCGCCGCACGGCCACACCGTGAGGAACCCGGTACCGGTGGCGCCGGTCGACGTGACGTTGAGCGCCACCACGCCGGCATCGGCGGGTACGTTGCCGCGCCCCACCACCACCACGTCGAGCATCCCGCCCGCCGGCAGGGCGCCACCGCCGGCCGACTGCCCGTCGGCGGTCGTGGCGCTCGGCCTGGTGTCGGCCAGCCGGGCCGGCGTGACCGGCGCATACGACGCACCGGCAGGCAGGTAGGCGTTCACGTCCACGATCACCTGGGTGGCACCCGACCCGGCGTAGACGCACACCTTGCCGCCCGCGCCGAGCGCCGTCACCGTGCCGTTGGCGACGTCGCGGCCGGCCGAGAAGTTGA
>JANPGL010000316.1:0-3171 GCA_031423915.1 Actinomycetes bacterium
GTGGGCGCCGACTACAAGGCGGGCAAGCCAGGTCGGCCGATCAAGCTCGAGAGTTGCAAGATGGCCATCACACCGGCCGACTCGCAACGCTGCGCCAACGAGCTGGCGGCGAAGAAGCCGTTCCTGGTCATCTCGTCGCTCAACTTCTTCGGCAACCACTTCGCCATCTACAACGCGGCGAAGGTGCCCGTGCTCGTCGGCGTGCCGATCACGGCGCTCGACTTCACGTCGCCGGGCGTGTTCGCCGTCGGCGGCGGCGGCGGGTGCCTCGGCGCCCACACCGCGTTGGTCAAGGTAATCACCAAGGACCTCAAGAAGAAGCGCATCGCCGTCCCGTGGGCCGACACGCCCCCGGGCGTGTTCTGCTACCACGACCTCGAGAAGAAGCCACTCGAGGTCCTCGCGGGCAAGAAGCTGTCCGGCGGCGAGATCAAGGCCGACGGCAACCCGAACAAGGGCGCCATCCCGGACCTCCAGCACATCGGCGTGCCGATCAAGCCGGGCCAGGCCGACGTCACGCCGCAAGCCACCCAAGTGCTCGACTTCAAGCCCGACGGCATCATCTTCTCCGCGCAGGGCGCCGACTGCTGGACGTTCATCAGCTCGCTCGCCAAGCTCGGGTGGACACAGGAGAAGATCCCGGTCGTGCTCACGGGTGCGTGCATCGACCTGGCCAAGATGAAGGAGCTGGGCGACCTGGCCAAGGGGATCTACTTCGTCGGCGCCGGTGCGCCGACGCTGTCGAACCCCGAGCTGCTCACCGGGCAGGACCGGTTCATGGCCGAGACCTACCTGAGTCGCATGACGAAGTACGCCGAGGGTGGCGCCGACACGGCCGGCAAAGGCTTCGCCGGCGCCGGTTTCACGATCCTGATGCAGATCTGGGACCTGATCACCGAACAGGCCAACGGCGACCCGACCAAGATCGACGTCGCCGCCTACCTCAAGCTGCTCGGCGAGACGAGCGGTCGCTACCAGTGGGGTGCCACGGGCTACAACTGCGCGGACGGACCGAAGAACGCGCCATACACCGCCGTGTGCAACTCGACGGCCAACACACTGCAGTGGGACGGGAAGAACCTCAACCAAGTCACGCCGGTGTTCTCCGCCCTCGACCTGATCAAGGGCACGGAACTCGACTTCGGCAAATGAACACACCGATGCGGTGGGTCCACGGACCCACCGCATCGGGCTCCACCCCGACCGGGCCAAGCCGTCCGACTCGATGCAACGATGAGTTTCAACGAGGACCATCACTGTGGCGGGAAGTCGTGAACATCGGCGCCAGAGCTGCGATCCACACGCCCCCCGTCGTCGCGTCCCGGAGCCACCGAGCAGCGGGGCCATCACACAGGAGTGGCCACCGATCTGTCGGCCAGCGCGTCGCAGACGCCAAAGATCGCCGCTCGAAACGGCGCCCATCGCGCACTCGCAACGAGACCACCCCGGCCCGAGCAGGCGCTCGGGCGCCAGGCAAAGGCACGACACCGCCGCTGCCGCCGATCACGAGATCCGAGTGGCAATCCGGCGCGCTCACCGCGCCAGGCTTCGCCGGTTCGGGTGCGGTCGGCTAGGGCGTGCCGGGGGCCGTTACCGGGTGCCGAACCCACGACGATGCTGGCCGGGCGAACGCAACGGCAGGCCACTACCGAGACTTCTCGCTCGAGTGCGTCGTGGGCAGCGGCGTCGTGGCCGTTCCCTCAGTCGGCGATGGCGAGGATTCTCACCGGGAGCACCCGTGGACCGCGGATCTGGCCGACACTCCATCGGGTGTCGCCGGCCAACTCGAAACGCGGGAACCGGCGGATGAACTCCTCGATCGCCACCTTCAGTTCGAGACGGGCGAGGTTCGAGCCGATACAGCGGTGGATGCCCAGTCCGAACGCTGCGTGACGGTTCTCCTGACGATCGACGACGAATGTGTTGGGGTCCTCGAACTTCAGCGGGTCGCGGTTCGCCGCCGGGAACGGCAGCAACACCCAGTCGTCCTTCTGCATCGGGCAGCCGTGGAAATCGTTGTCCTTGGCCACCAGTCGGGCCATCGTGACCGGTGCGTACGCGCGCAGGAACTCCTCCAGCGCGAAGGTCATCACGTCGGGGTCGTCGAGCAGTCGCTGGTGGTCCTGCGGGTGTTGGGCGAGGTGCCACAGCGACGAGCCGATCGCGGACCAGGTGGTGTCGATCCCGGCGATGAGCAGCAGCACGATCATGCCGCCGACGATGTCGTCCGTGACCGGTTGGCCGTCGAACTCGACGTTCATCAGGAACGACGTGAGGTCGTCGCGAGAGTTCGCGCGATGGTCCGCGATCTGCGCGTGGACGTACAGGCCGAGTTCGTCGCCCGTGTCCACCGAGCCGGGCTCCTCGGCGATGCGCTCGAGCGTGTCATGCACGAACTTGCGGAACAGGTCTTCGTCCTTCTCGGGGAAGCCGAGCATGCGACCGATCACGTTCACCGGGATGTTCTGCGCGTAGTCAACGGCGGCGTCGATGACGGTCTGCCCCGCGGTGACCTCGCCGATTCGATCGAGCAGGTCGTTGCACAAGCGGCGGATCTCCGGCTCCCACGGCTCGATCTTCTTCGGTGCGAACGCCGGTAGCAGCAAGCGACGGGCTACAGCATGGAACGGCGGATCGCTGGTGATGGGCGGCGCGCCCCCGATCGGCGCGGGCAGCGACAGGTCGCCCGGCCGGCCCACGGACACGACCACGGCACGACTGGTGAAGTTCTCGGTGTCGTAGGCGACCTCCTGCACTGTGTCATGGGTGATGGGCACCCACATGCCGCCGTACCGGTCCGAGTGAGCCACCGGGCAGCCCCCCTCGCGCAGCGACTTCCACACCTCAGGAGCGTTCGGGTTGTAGCCCGGGTCGGCGTGGTCGAAGTCGGTGGTGAAGTCCGAGACCGTGCCGTAGTCGGCGGCGTTGTACGGGGCGCGTTGCCACACGTGCGTACCCTCGGGTGTGTCGCCGAAGACGGGGGGCACGTAGCCGGGGCGAGGAGTCGCAGTGTCGGTCATGTCAGGCCTCCGTGCCCGTGCCGGGAGACGTGTATCGCACCGCTTACGGGGACTACATGGGCGGCAAACTCGACTTAGCCATCTCCGGCTTCCGCAACTTCCTGCAGAGATATCCCGACAGCGACCTCTCCGATGACGCTCAGTTTTATAT
>JANPGL010000317.1:0-2743 GCA_031423915.1 Actinomycetes bacterium
GAGAGCAGGAAGCGGGCATAGATCAGGTCCGGCGCGTCGACCGGCAGCGGTGCGAGCACGTCGGCGGTGACGAAGCGAGCGCGTGGAACCCGGGCGGCGGCCAACTCGCAGAAGGCCGGAGATGCGTCGACGCCGACGAGCTCGTCGACCTCGAGGTGGGTGGCCAGCCGCTCGGTCGACGATGCGGGGCCGCAACCGAGGTCGACGACGCGCCGCCACCGGCGGGCCGGCAGCTCGGCCAGCACCGCGGCCATGGACGCGTCGAACACGCGCGCCAACACCAGCAGCCGGTCGGCGGCCGTGGCGTTGTTGCCGAAGGTGTACCCGCGGGCCCCGTCGTCCACGGCGAGAGCCTGCCGCACGGGGCGGCGCAGGGGCGACCGGGTTCTCAGCCGACGAACGTGACGACGGGTGCCGGCCGCGCCGGCACCTCGACCGTGCCGGCGGGCCACCCGAGGTAGATCAGGCCGGCCAGCCGCACGTCGGGCTCGAAACCGCACAGCGCCAGAACGGCGGGCACGTCGTCGAGCGCAGCCGTCGACCAGAAGCTGGCCAGGCCTGCGGCGGTGGCGCCCAGCAGGAGGTTCTGGATGGCGGCGGCGACGGCGTCGCGGTTCTCGGCGGCGAGCGACGGCTTCGGGTGCGAGGCGTACCCGACGGCGAGCACCGTCGGCGATCGCAGGTACTTGCTGCGGGTCTTTGCCGCCTTGCCTTCGTCGCCGAACGCACGCCCCACCATCTCGTCCGCGAACGCCTCCCCGAGCTTGCGGCGCGCCTCGCCGGTGAACGCCGCGAATCGCCAGGGCCACGTGCGCTTGTGGTTCGGGGCCCACGTGGCCAGCTCGCACAGGCGTTCGACGAGCTCGGCCGGCACGGGACGTTCGGGGTCGACGAGCAGGCTGGTCCGGCGGGACCGGACGAGGTCGGCGAAGGCGTCGAAGTCCATGGGTCCAGGCTAGACGGGCGCACCCCGGCAACGGCCGGGTGCCGCCCATCGGGGACTCGGGATGCCGCCGGCGGGGTGGGGATCGGCATCGTCGATGGCAGAATCGTCGACCGGCGCGGGCGAGGACGGACGGAGCAGCGTGATCCGAGGCGGTCGATGGCGAGCGGTGGTGGGCGTTGCGGCGGCGGCCGCCCTGGTCTGGTTGCCCGTGGCGACGGGCGGCAGGGCCGATGCGGCGGCTCGGGCCTTCGGCGCCGGCGAGGTGCGCGACGTGGCCGTGACCGGCTCCGGTGGGGTGCCCGACGAGGGGGTGGCCGCGGTGCTGGTGAACCTCACGGCCACGAACGTCACGGCGCCGACCTTCGTGACGGTGTGGCCGAAGGGTTCGACGCGACCCGCCACGTCGAATCTGAACCCCCGTCCGGGGCAGGACACGGCCAACCTGGCCGTCATCCCGCTCGACGACACGGGAGCAATCTCGGTGTACAACCACGCGGGCCGGGCCGACCTGGTGGTCGACGTCGTCGGTTGGATCCCGACGGGCGTCGGGTTCCAGGCAGCCGGAACGCGCCTGGTCGACACGCGCCTCAGCGGCGCCCGGCTCGGCCCGGGGTCCCGGTCGTCGGTAGGCGTGCCCGCGGTCGGCGACGGCGTGGCGATCCTGAACGTCACCGGCGTGGGGGCCTCGGTGGCCACCTTCCTCACGGTGTGGCCGTCCGGCGCCGAGCGACCGGCGACGTCGAACCTCAACCTGGCCGACGCGTCGGCGGCCGCCAACCTGGTGCTGACGCCCCTGGGTGGCGACGGTGCGGTGAGCATCTACAACCTGGCGGGGAGCGTCGACGTCGTCGTCGACCTGCTCGGCTGGTTCCCGGCCTCCAGCGGGGTCCGTGCCCTGACGCCCGCTCGGCTCCTCGACACGCGTGCGACGTCCACTCCGGCGGAGCCCACGCGCAGCCCGTCGGTGCCCGCCTCGGCCGTCGACGCGGTGACCGGGGGCGGCGCCGGCACCCTGGTGGGCACGCTCACGGGTGTGGACGCCACGACGGCCGCGTTCGTGACCGCCTGGTCGGGTGTCGGTGCCCGCCCCGCCACCTCGAACCTCAACCTGCCGGCCAGGGTGGCCGTGGCCAACCTGGTGCTCGTGCCCGTGGCGGCAGGCGGACAGGTGGCGCTCTTCTTGAACGCCGGGCGTGCCGACCTGCTGCTCGATGCGACCGTGTGGGTGCCGAGCGGGGGCGCGGTGCGAACGGTCCCACCCGCCCGGCTGTACGACAGCCGGACGGCCGACGCCACCGGCATCCTCGCGCCGCCCAGCCGCACCGTGACGTACTCGGTGGGCGTGCGCGGCACCATCACGGCCGACGTAACGGCGTTCGCGGCCAGTGCGCAGGCCACCCTGGACGACGCCCGCGGGTGGCGGGCTGCCGGCATCTCGTTCCGTCAGGTGCCGACCGGCGGGAACTTCACCCTGTGGCTGTCGCAAGCGGAGTTGGTGCCGGGCTTCGGCCCGCCGTGCACGGTCAACTACTCGTGTCGCGTCGGCCGCGACGTCATCGTGAACGAGGCCCGCTGGCGGCTGGCCACGCCGGTGTGGACAGGCGCCGGGGCCTCGCTCGATGACTACCACCACCTCGTGGTCAACCACGAGGTCGGCCACTGGCTGGGCTTCGATCACCTGCTGTGTGGCGGGGCGGGTCAGGCCGCGCCGGTCATGCTGCAGCTGTCGTAGGGCCTCACGGGTTGGCGGCCGAACCCGTGGCCGAGCGCCCGCGAACGGGCCACGATCGCCGGGTG
>JANPGL010000318.1:0-9777 GCA_031423915.1 Actinomycetes bacterium
ACACCACCCGGCGCTGCAGGATCGACGTCGAGTTGTAGAAGTGGACGATGGCCGAGTGCGAGCCGCGCAGGCACTCGTAGGAGCGCTCGATGAGCTCCTGAACGCACTGGACGAGCACCTGGATCGACACGTCGTCGGGAACGAGGTCCTCTTCGATGAGCTGGCGCACGAAGTCGAAGTCGGGCTGCGAGGCCGAGGGGAACCCGACCTCGATCTCTTTGAAGCCCATCTTGACGAGCGTCTCGAACATGCGACGCTTGCGCTCGGGGTCCATGGGGTCGATGAGCGCCTGGTTCCCGTCCCGGAGGTCGACGGAGCACCACTGCGGGGCTCGTTCGATGGTGCGGTTCGGCCTGGTGCGGTCGGCGAGCACGAGCGGCTCGAACTTGCGGTACTTGGCGAACGGCATGCTGCGGGGGGTCACGGGTTGCGGGGGCATCGAGGTGCTCCTGTGCTCGGTTCGGTTCGACGTCGGGCGGTCGGGGTGGTGTCGGGCGGATCGGGCTCGAAAACGAAAGAACCTCCTGCGCCTTGCGGCGGCAGGAGGTGGGGCGAGCGCGATCTTGGGGCGCCCGCCTACGTAAGAAGGAGGAGCCCCGGCAAGAACGACATCGTCAAGAGTTTACCAGCGATCGATTCGACGGTCGAACGAGTGGCGTCTTAGGCTATGCTTAACGTCCAACCAGGAGGGACGCCAGTGGCCGACGGCAGGGGCGCAGATGCACCGTCGCGTCGCGGCCTGCGTGGCCAGGTGAGCCGCCACTGGATCCGCGCCGCTGAGCTGCTCGTTCCCCAACGTCCGGCGCCGTGGACGGCCGGAGGTCTGTGCCTCCTCGCCGCCGTGCTCACCTCGCTGTTCGTCGCCACGCTCGACCAGGCGTCGGGACCGCGGCCCGCCATCGCCTGGACGCTGTCGGGCCTGTGCGGAACGACGGTGTTCGTCGTCGGCGTGTGGCTGCTGGCGGCGGGTCTGCGGCGGGAGCACTTCGGACCCGGCATCTCGTGGACGCTGGTGGCACGGGTCTACGGCGGCTACACGCTGGCCGGGCTGGCCGCCGCACTGGTGGAGCGGGAGGTACGGGAAGCGTTGGTGCTCCCGATCGATCGCCAGGCGCTGGCGCTGGCGAACCACGTCGTCTGGTACTGGCTCGTCGGCGTGGCCGCCAACGCGTTCGCCGTGCTGCGCCGGCGCGTCGGGGAGCAGGACCTGGCGTTGCGGGACCGCGTCCGCGATCTCGACCGAACCCGGTCGCTCCTGGCCCGCGCCGACGAGCACGTGCGCCGCGACGCCGCCGAGGTGCTGCACGGTCGGGTCCAGTCGCGGCTCCTCGCCTCCCAGGTGCGCATCGAACGGGCGACCCACCTGCTGGACACCGACCCGGCCGCGGCGATCGCCGAGCTCACCGACGTGGTCGCCGTGCTCGAGGACCTGCGCGTCAACGACATCCGGTTCACGAGCCACCAGCTCCACCCGCCGACGATCCGGATCAGCCTGATGTCGGCGTTGCGGTCGCTCATCGCCACGTTCGAGGGGTCGTTCGCGGTCGACGTGGACCTGCGCGCCGCGCCCGAGGTGACCGCGCTCGACGATCCGACTGCGGGCGCGCTCGACGAGCCGACGCGACTCGTGCTGTATCGGGCCCTGGAAGAGGCATTGCAGAACAGCTACCGCCACGGAAGGGCGACGTCGGTGCAGGTCGACCTGTCGGTGCTGCCTGGAGCGAGGCTGCAGCTGCGCGTCTCGGACAACGGCGTCGGCTTCTCGCCCGACGACTTCACGATCGGGCTCGGCGTCGCATCGCTGGCGGCCCGTGTCGAGGACCAGGGCGGTGCGTGGTGGATCTCGTCGAGCCCCGGCGGGGGGACCACGCTCACCGCGGTGGTGCCGCTGCCCCCCGTGCGGACGAACGTGTCGCACCCTGCGACGAGCGGCGGAGCGCCCCTGGGCCCGGCCGGCGACCAGTCGGCCGGCGGCCAGCCGATCGTCAACCGGTGATGGTCACGCTGCCCTCGAGGTAGAGGCGAACAGCCATCACCCGGGCGTGGGCCGAGCGGTCGGTGGCATCGACGCCGAGCGTCGTGTAGATGCGGCTCACGTGGTTCTCGACGGAGCGCTCAGAGAGGGTCAGCTTGGCGGCGATGGCCCCGTTCGAGTGGCCCTCGGCGATGAGGCCGAGCACCTCGAGCTGGCGGGGCGACAGCTCCGTGAGCGGCCCGGTGCGGCGCGGCCGCGTCCGGCGCGTCAGCTCGGGGTCGAACAGCAGCAGCCCCATGGACGCGCCCTCGATGGCACGCCGAAGTGTCTCGACGTTGGTGACGCTTCGCTTCAGCAGGTAGCTCCACCCGCCCGACACGTCGCGGGGGAGCGAGGACAGCAGCTGGGGGTCGGCGTGGTTCGACAGCAGCATGATGCCCATCTCGGGTTGGACGCGGCGCAGCCGCACCCCGAGCTCGACACCGGTCATCGAAGACCCGAGATCGATGTCGAGGATCGCCACGTCGACGGCGAGCGTGGGGATGTCTCGCAGCGCCGAGTCGGGGTCGGCGAACACGCCGACGACCTCGAGCGTGCCCTCCTGGGCCAGCGAAACGCGCAGCAAGTCGCGAAAGAGCGCCTCGTCCTCGACCAGTGCTACTCGCGCCACGTCATCCGCCCTCGTTTGCCCTGCTCCGACGCACCGTAGGCGACCCCTTGCCCGTCCGGTGCAGCCGGCCCACCGAACGGACCAACCGTTGAGAAACGTACCCCGACAGTAGGTGCTGCCACGGTTGGTCTGAAGTGGCAGTACGTCCGTCGTAAGACGTACTCGCACTCTAGGCAAGGTTATTGCCATTTCTTTACCTTGCTTGAAGGGTGCGTCCGGGCACGGACCCAGGAGGTCGGATCTTGAAGCAGCGACGTGAAGCCATCCGGGCGATGGGCCAGCGCATGACGGCGATCTCGAGCGGTGCCGGTCGGCGCCGCTGGCGTCGCGTGCGGTCCCTCACCAACGTGCTCGCCGTCTTGGCCATGCTCGGGCTCGTGCTGGCGGTCGAGGTCCACTCGGCGCCCGTCGCGTCCGCCGCGCCCACGCGCAACCTGTCGCTGAGCGTCGTCAGCGCGGCCACCGGCACATCGGTGGCCAAGGGCGCGCCGATCACCACCTTCAAGTACCTCATCAACGAGGACAACACCGGCCAGAACACGCAGCGCTCTGCGGCGCCCGGGTCGGGGTGCTCACCGCAGGACGCCGGGTACCCCGGGTCGTGCTCGTGGACGTCGATGGGCATCGCCAGCTCCTCGCCCGTCGTCGCCACCGGCGACCAGACCGACATCGCGGCCGCCCTCGCCGCGCTCGGCGACGGCAACCACGACGGCCGGTACCTCGTCTCGGTGCTCGCCGACGGTTTCAAGCTCGACGGCGCCCACTTCACGATCCCCATGGACAGCGCCAGCGCCACCGCCGCCGTCAAGGTCGAGATGATGCCGACCGATCCCGGCCTGCCCGCCGCCACGATCCAGACCGCCGTCTTCGAGGACAACGCCTCGACGAACGGCGCCCCCGACCTGCCCGCCGAGCACGGCCTGGCCGGGTTCAAGGGCCAGGTGGCCGACTACCTCGGTCTGGTCACCACCGACATCTTCGGCAGCCCGCTGTGCACCACCTACAACGCCGACGGGTCGGTCGCCATCACCGGTGGCACCTGCCTGAGCAAGTGCTACGTCGTCGACAACGGTCTCGACATCGGCACCGTGGCCCCGCGCCGCACCGCCGAGACCTGGACCGACGGCGTGACCAACGGCCCGTGCGCCGCCAACGACGGCCTCGGCACGCAGCCGATGACGAACAACGACGGATCGGCCGGCACCGTGCCGGCGGGCGCGGCCATCGAGGGCAAGATCAAGATCCCCAACCTCGGCCCGAACCGCTATGCGCTGTCGGTCGTCCCGCCCGACGGCTCGGGCTTCGTCCAGACCACCACGCTCGAAGGCGACCACGACTGGGACGCCTGGGTGATGGAAGGTGCGACCGGGCTCGACACCGAGTTCGTGCAGGCCGGCGAGCCCTTCCCGGCCATCATCTTCGGCTTCGTCCACCCCACCTGCAACCAGCCGCACGTGGCGAACAACTGTGACAACACGGCCCCGATGGCCGCCGGCACCGGCAGCATCTCGGGCGTCATCGACGCCGTGAAGGTGTACTACCCGCCCAAGGGCGGCGTGAGCCAGGTCGGTCAGATCTTCGGCGGGCTCCAGGGCGCGAAGGTCGACAAGCCGATCCCCGACGGCTGGGTGTCGCTCACCGACCTGAACAACGGCGACGTGTCCGTGTGGACGGGCAAGGCCGGAGCCGACGGGAAGTTCACCATCTCCGGCGTGCCGGCCGGCAGCTACTCGATCACCTGGTTCGACGAGGCCCAGACGCACATCCTCGACCTGCAGAACGTCACCGTGGCGCCGGCCGAGAACGTCGACCTCGGCATCCTGCCGCTCAACGGCTGGTGGACGAACATCAGCGGCTACGTCTTCAACGACCTGAACCGCAACGGCGTCAGGGAGCCCGGCGAGGCCGGCATCCCGAACTTCACGCTGACGGTGCGCCGCCGGGACAACTCGCTCATGGACCGCGGCGGGACGGTGGTGACCACCGACGCCACGGGCAAGTACGAGATCCGCAACGCCTACCCGATGACCCAGTGGCTGGTGCTCGAGGCCTACGACGATCGCTTCTACACCACCGGCGTCACGTACCAGCCCGACAACGCCCAGCCCAAGACGCACCTGGCCGACCGTGCGGTTGCCGGTGACCCCAACAGCACGTTCCTCGGCACGGGTGTCGACGTCAGCTTCCTCCCGATCATCGGCCTAGCCGGCACGATCGACTTCGGCGTGCACAACTACGACCCGCTCGGCGTCAACGGCGGCAAGGATCCGCGCAACGGCGGCATCGTCGGCACCGTCAGCTACGACACCACCCGTAACGAGCTCGATCCCCGCTATGCCGCCGTGGAGGACTGGCAGCCCGGCGTGGCCGGCGTCGACGTGAACCTCTACGCCCCGGTGTACTGCGGAACCAACTCTGGCGCCGCTTGCGACGCCGACGGGCTCTACGAGCTCGCGGCCGACGGCTCGTACAAGCACGGCGACCTCCTGAACACCTACGTCACCGAGACGTGGGAGCAGCCGACCGGTTGCACGGCCCGCGACATCGACGGTGCCGCGCTCGTCCACGGCGTCGACGAGAAGGTCCTGCCGCTGGCGGCCGACGCCCCCTGTCTGGAAGGGCCGCTGATGGGCGTGCAGTTCCAGGACGGCTTCTCCAACGTCGACGGCAACTACGGCTTCACGACCGGCTGCCAGGACGGCTCGCCGTACAACCCGGACACCGAGCTGTGCGTCGACGGGACCGAGCCCACGCCGCTGTTGTCGCCCAACGACTACATCGTCGAGCCGGTGAGCCCGACCGACGTGACGGGCAAGTCGATCTACAAGGTCACGCGGGAAGAGGACATCAACATCGCCAACGGCGATCCGTTCGTGCCCCAGGTCCCGCCGCCCGCCTGCGCCGGCCCGCTCCACAAGGTCGACGTCGCCGGCATCCTGCCCGACGGTCCGAACGCCACGGTCAACCCGACGTTCGTCGACATCGGCGGATCGCCGTACGAGGGCCAGATCCGCCCGCTCTGCACGCAGAAGCTGGTCAGCCTCAACAGCGGCAAGTCGATCGTGCCGACGTTCAACTGGTTCACCGACGTGAACCTGCCGGGCCGCTTCTGGGGCCTGGTCGTCGACGACCTCCAGTTCTCGGGTGACCCCACCTCGCTGATGTTCGGCGAGAAGCAGGGTGTGGCCTTCGCCCCCGTCGGGATCTACGACTACACCGACCGGCTCGTCTACACCACGGAGTCCGACAACAACGGCCTGTTCGACGTCCTTATGCCGTCGACCAACCGCATCAGCTGCCCGACCCCGTCGGGCGTGTGCGCCAACCTGTACCGCTTCGTCGGCAACGACCCCGGCACGCCCGGGCGCCTCAACCTCAACTACAAGCCCGGCTACCGCACCATCGCCGCAGAGTTCGAGGCGTGGCCCGGCCTCATCGTCCCGGCCGACCTGGCTCCGACCCAGGTCGGTGTCAACGTCCAGCTCCCCGGTGGACAGATCACGGCGGTGGCCTGCGCCGTCGACGCGGGTCGCCCGCAGCTGTACCGGGTGAGCCGACCGTTCGCTCTCGTCAGCGACAACAACGCCCAACGG
Source organism: Actinomycetes bacterium (assembly GCA_031423915.1). Lineage (GTDB taxonomy): Bacteria > Actinomycetota > Acidimicrobiia > Acidimicrobiales > Ilumatobacteraceae > JANMAT01. The sequence continues at coordinate 6,239 of JANPGL010000318.1, forward strand.
ACCATCACGATCAACGGCGACAGCTTCGGCACGGCGACCGGCACGGTGACGCTCGGCTCCACGTCGATCACGCCTATCAGCTGGACCAACACGACCATCACCTTCCGGGTGCCCAACGGTGCGGCCGGTACCGCGCTGGCCGGCCGCCAGCAGCTCTCGGTGACGGCAGCCAACGGCCTGTCGACGCTCAACGGCATCACGTTCCACGTGCTCGGCGGGACCTACAACCCGAACGTCATCGAGGTGGGCCCGGCGACGTCGCCCAGCCGGAACCCCATCCCGAACCGCTACCGGCCCAAGACGGTCACGCAGACCCTGATGGCCAACCCGCCCGTGGCCGACCACGCCATCCAGACGGCCATCGACGACGCCGCCTCCACCGCCTCGCAGGCCCCCGACCTGATCGTGGTGTACCCGGGCGTCACCGACCCGAACCCGCGCTACAACCCGAGGGGCGCCTACTTCGAGAACCTCGTGGTGACCAAGTCGGTGTCCATCCAGGGTGTGGGCCCCGGTGATCCGTCGGGCGCCATCGCCGGCACCATCGTCGACGGCTCGGCCTTCGCCGGCGACAGCCCCGTGGCGACCGACTGGACCACCAAGGTCGCAGGTCTCCAGGCCGCAGGATGGCTGGGCAACCAGACGGTCAACGACGGTGCGGTGTTCACCCTGTACGCACCAGCCGCGTCGACGTACTCGCAGTCCCGGCCCCCGGCCATCGACGGCATCGACATCCGCGGGGCCGACCAGCAGGGCTTCCCGAACAACCTCAACGCCATCGGCGGGGGCACCAACGGGCTCCCGGCCGGGATCGTGACCCAGGGTGGCGCGGTGTTCGCCAACGCCTACGTCGACTACCTGCAGATCACCAACGACGTCGTGGAGAACAACGGCGGCGGTTACGGCACCATCCGCATCGGCACGCCCGAGCTCACCGGTGACCGCAGCAGCCACAACGACCACGTGCGCATCGCCAACAACCGCATCATCCACAACGCCGGCACCAACCTCGCCGGCGGCATCGGGCTCTTCTACGGCTCGGACAGCTACGAGGTCGCCAACAACGACATCTGCGGCAACTTCTCGGCCGAGTACGGCGGCGGCGTGTCGGTCTACGGGTCGAGCCCCGATGGTTCGATCCACGACAACAAGATTCGCTTCAACCAGTCGTACGACGAAGGCGCCGGCATCATGATCGCCGGCGAGCTGCCCACGAACCCGCTGTCGCTCTCGACCGGGTCGGGTGCCGTGGACATCTACCGCAACGTCGTCGAAGCCAACCTGTCGAACGACGACGGCGGCGGTATCCGGGTCCTCATGGCCGGCAACTTCCCGATGAACGTGTACGACAACATGGTCGTCAACAACGTGTCGGCCCACGAGGGTGGCGGCATCGCCCTCGACGACGCCCCCAACGTGCGGTTCTACAACAACACCGTGATGAAGAACATCACGACGGCGACCGCCGTGACGAGTGACGGCCAACCGGCTCCGGCCGGCCTCTCCACCGGCACCAACAGCGTTGCGCTGCAAGCCACCCTGCCCGTCGGCTCGCCCACGTTCAGCGACCCGTTGCTGTTCAACGACGTCTTCTGGGACAACCGGGCCGGTACCAGGAACGCAGGCTCGGTGACGGGCATCGGTGCCCCCGGTGACGCCACGCCGATCAACCGTTGGGACATGGGGGCCGCCAGCCTGGGCATCGCGCTGACGCCGACGAACTCGATGCTCCAGGGCACGCAGGGCACGATCGCCAGCCCGACGAACCAGGTAGGGGTGGACCCGGCGGTCAAGACGCCGTACGACGTCGGGCTCGACTTCAACGTCTGGCGCAACAACCCGCAGTTCATCGGAGCGATCCTGGTGGTCGCCGCGCAGAACCCGACCGTCGGCGACTACCACCTCACGGCGACCTCGCTGGCGATCAACGCCGGCGCCGCCAGCAAGGCGGTGCCGTCCTATCAGCAGGCTCCGGGCACGCTGCCCGCCCCGCCGACCGACATCGACCAACAGGGACGCAGCGGCGCCGTCGACATCGGTGCTGACGAGTTCATCGCCGTGCCGGTTGCGGTAGCGAGCGTGACGCCGACGGCGCTGGCCTTCGGGAACGTCTTCGTCGGCTCGACCAGCCCGGCCCAGACCGTGGTGCTGAGCAACACCGGCACCGCCGTCCTCACCGGTATCACGGTGGTCCCGACGGGGCAGTTCGCCCGCTCCGGCGGGACGTGCGGTGCCACGTTGAACGCTGGAGCCACCTGCACCATCACCGCAACGTTCAACCCGACGGCCGCGGGCGCGGCCACCGGCACGCTGACGATCACCGCCAGCGTGCCTGTCACCGGCTCGCCGGTGGCCCTCACGGGCACGGGCGTTGCGGTCCCGATCCGCCCGACGTTGCCGCTCCTCGACAACTTCAACCGGGCCAACGCCGGCAACCTGAACACGGGGGCGCCGCCGGGGGTGAGCTGGAGCGCGACGACTGCGTTCCTGACCGTCATCCGGGTCAACGGCAACCAGGCGAATTGCGCCGTGCTCGGGAACTGCGTGACGGGTACGGCGCTCTGGAACGGGACCACCAACCTGTTCGGCGCCAAGCAGGGTGCGGCGTTCACCATCACCGCCACGCCGTTGTCGACCAGGCTGCTGCTCAAGGCGAGCGGCGGCACACCGTCGGCGCCGACGAGCTTCATCCGGGTCAGCTACAACGGAACCCAGGCGGTCGTCGAAACGACGACCAACGGCGGTACGTCGTACACCTCGCAGGGCGCCTTCGCCACGTCCTTCAGCGCCACCGACGTGATGACCGCGGTGGCCAACGCGGACGGCTCGGTCGACGTGTGGAAGACCTCCGGGGCCACGACCACGTTCCTGGGTCGCAGCGCAGCGGCAGCCGCATTCGCCGGCACAGGCAGGATCGGCATGCAGCTCGCCCTGTTGGCTTCGGTCGACAACTTCGCCGGCGGCACCCTGCCGTGACCGGCCACAGCAGAGATCACGACGACATCACGACAACCAGCTCGGTACGAAAGCGGGAGCAGATGACCAGCGAGGGCGAAGCGGGTCGGTTCGACCGACGGCAGTTGTTCAAGTTCGGCGGTGGTGCCGTGGCGGTCGCCGCCGGCGCCGGCGTGCTGGCACGATGGAAAGGCGGCGTCCTCAATCCGTTCGCCGTCGAGCGGGCGGCCGCCAACGTCATCCCCGTGCCGCCCCCGGGCATCGACATCTTCATCGGCGGAACCGACGGTTGGATCTCGCTGCCGAAAGCACCGTCGATCTCCACCGCCGCCGGCGTCGTGGTCCACCCCGACGAGTACGCGCCGACCGACACGCCAGACCTGACGACCTACATCTTCGGGTTCCGCAACATCACCGAGCTAAACGCCCCCCAGCGGTCGCAGCAGAAGAACCACGCGCAGCACAGCGCGCCGCTGTTCTGGGTGGACGAGGTGCCGGTAGGCAGCACCACGAATTTCAAGGTGTCGATCACGAACCTCGGCCTCGCCCTGCGGCCCGACCTGTTCGACGCGCACACGCTGCAC
>JANPGL010000319.1:0-9096 GCA_031423915.1 Actinomycetes bacterium
TTGCGGAAATCCTCCACGAACGCACCGTCGCCCCGCCGGCTGGCCCGAAGTGCCAGACCACCCGGTCGGGCCAGCACGGCCTCGATGCCGTGGGCCGCCAGCGCCTGCTCCTCGGCATCGAGGAGCCCACGCAGGCACACGGCGCCGTCGCGTCGGAAGGCCGCGACCTCGTCGTCGGTGGGAGCCGGCTGCACGAGGTCGAACGGTAGCCGGGTGCACCGGGGCGCATCCGTGGCCGTACGCTGGGGAGATGACTTCGTCGCTCGGGTTTCCTCTGTCGGTGCTCGACCTGGCGCCCGTGTCCGAGGGCTCCACGCCGGCCGATGCGCTTCGCAACTCGCTCGACCTGGCGCCCGAGGCCGAACGCCTGGGCTACACCCGCTACTGGGTGGCCGAGCACCACAACATGCCGGGCATCGCCTCGTCGTCGCCGCCGGTGCTTCTGGCCCACCTGGCGTCGGTCACGTCGACGATCCGCATGGGGTCGGGGGGCGTGATGCTGCCCAACCACTCGTCGCTCGTGGTGGCCGAGCAGTTCGGCATGCTCGAGGCGTTGCACCCGGGTCGCATCGACCTGGGCATCGGTCGGGCCCCCGGCAGCGACCAGCTCACCGCCCGCGCCCTGCGCCGCACGCAGACGCCGCAGCAGTACGTCGACGACTTCCCCGATCAGCTCGTCGAGCTGTTCGGCTACTTCGACGGTCGCTGGCCGGTCGGGCACCCGTACGCCGGCATCACCGCCACGCCCGCGCTCGGGTACCGCCCGACCATCTGGCTGCTCGGTTCGTCGGACTACGGCGCCCACGCCGCCGGTGTGCTGGGCCTGCCGTACTCGTTCGCCCACCACTTCGCCTCGGGCGGCACCATGGAGGCCTGCGAGACCTACCGCAGCAACTTCCGGCCCGTCGGCGACCTGGCGGCGCCGTACCTGATGCTCGGCGTGTCGGTCGTGTGCGCCGACACCGACGAGCACGCCCGCTACCTGGCCGGTCCGGGTGCCCTGGCGTTCCTGCGACTGCGCACGGGTCGGCCGGGCAAGTACCCGTCGCCCGAGGAAGCAGCCTCGTACCCGTACACGGAGACGGAGCGCCACTTCGTCGACGATCGGCTGCGGTCGTCCATCGTGGGCAGCCCGGCGACCGTGGCCGCCGGGCTCGCCGAACTGGCGGCTCGAACGGGGGCCGACGAGCTGATGGTCACGACGATGGTCTTCGATCACGCCGACCGCATCCGGTCGTACCGTCTCGTCGCCGAGGCCGCGGGGCTCGCTGCGCCCGTCGCCGCCGGCTGACGGTCGGCCGGGTCCTCAGGGCTGCGTCGGGGCGCGCCACATGCCCCACAACGCGGGGCTGTCCAGCGCCTGGATCTCGCCGATGACCTCGAAGCCGAAGCGCTCGTACAGGGCGCGGCTGCGTGGGCTGGTGGCCTCCAGGTAGGCCGCCTCGCCGCGCTCGTCGGCCAGCGCCAGCGTGTGGGCCAGCAGCACGCCACCGAGCCCTCGGCCCTGCGCGTGCGGCGGCACGCCGATGGCGAGCAGGTACCAGTGGGGATCGTGGGGGTGCACCTCGGCCATGGCCTCGCCCATCGCGCTCATGCGGTCGAGGTCACCCTCCAGCGCGGCCACGAAGCCAGCGCCGTGCTCGTCCCAGAACGAGGTGCGGTCCAGATGCTCGCCGGCCGGAAGCCACAGGCACGCGCCGTCGCCGCCAGGCAGCAGCGTGCACGCCCCGCGCGGCACGTAGCCGTGCTCCGCCAGGTAGCCGAACAGCGCGGCGACCCGGCGCCGGCGCATCTCCGGCGCGAACGCCCACACCATCAGGGGATCGTCGAGGAAGGCGTCGGACAGGATCTCGGTCAGCTCGGCCACGTCGGTAGCCGCGGCCGCGCGCACGGTGGTGTCCACAGGCGCGAAGCATTGCAGGTTGGCAAAGGAAGGTGCGACGACGGGCGAAGCAGCGCGAAAGTCGAGGCATGGCCACCGTTGCACGCGATGTCTGCAGGGGACTGCTCGACCGCGCCGGCGTTCCCGTCGGTGGAGACGAACCGTTCGCGCTGCACGTGCACGACGAGCGACTGTGGGAGCGCATCCTGGCGGAGCGGAACCTCGGCCTCGGCGAGGCGTACATGGATGGTTGGTGGGACTGCGACGCGCTCGACGAGTTCTTCGTGCGCGTGTTCGCCGCCGGCCTCGAGCACGCCATCAAGCCGTCGTGGCGGGTGCTGGCGGTCGTGGCCCGCGCCAGGGTGGTCAACGCACAGAGCGTGCGTCGTGCCGGGCGCAACGCCCGCCACCACTACGACATCGGCAACGACCTGTACGAGCACATGCTCGACAAGCGCATGGTCTACAGCTGCGGCTACTGGGCGCACGCCGACGACCTCGACAGCGCGCAGGAGGCCAAGCTCGATCTCGTGTGCCGCAAGCTCCAGCTGGCGCCCGGCGTGCGCCTGCTCGACATCGGCTGCGGCTGGGGTGGGCTGGCCCAGTTCGCGGCCGAGCGGTACGGCGCGCACGTGGTGGGCATCTCGCCGGCCGGCAACCAGGTGGCGCTGGCCCGGGAACGCTGCGTCGGGCTGCCCGTCGAGATCCGACAGTGCGACTACCGCGAGGTGCGCGGGTCGTTCGACCGCATCGTGTCGATCGGCATGGTCGAGCACGTGGGCCCGCGGAACCTGCGTCGGTTCTTCGACGTGTGTGGCACCTTGCTGGCGCACGACGGTCTGATGCTGCACCACACCATCGGGTCGCTGGAGTCGACGAACGAGCTGGACCCGTGGTTCGACCGCTACATCTTCCCGGGTGGGGTCCTGCCGTCGATCGCGCAGTTCGGTCGGGCCGCCGAGCCGGGCTGGGTGATCGAGGACGTGCACAACTTCGGGCCCGACTACGACCGGACGCTCATGGCCTGGCACGCCAACGTGTCGGCGGCGTGGCCGGCGTTGCCAGGCTACGACGAGCGCTTCCGCCGCATGTGGCGGTACTACCTCCTGTCGTGCGCCGCCGAGTTCCGCATCCGTGACCTCCAGCTCTGGCAGCTCGTCTTCCGGCGGCCCGGCGTGGCGGACCGCTACCAGGCGCCGCGCTGACGGCCGCGGTCTCCGGGCGCCAGACTGAGCCGATGACGGACCGCGCGCCCGAGGCCATCACCACCGAGCGGCTCGTGTTGACGCCGCTCGACTCGGCCGATGCCATCGAGATGGTGCACGTGCTGGCCGATCCTGCGCTCTACCGCTTCACCGGGGGCGAGCCGCCGACGCTCGACGGGCTGCAGGCGCGCTACCGGTTCCAGGAGGCCGGCTCCACCGACCCGCGAGAACGCTGGCTCAACTGGATCGTGCGCCTCGCGGAGTCGCACGAGGCGGTCGGCTACGTGCAGGCCACGGTCACGCAAGCCGACGCCGACGTGGCCTGGGTCATCGGCACCGCCTGGCAGGGACGGGGGATCGCCCGGGAGGCGGCCGCCGCCATGTGCGAGCAGTTGCGGGCCGGTGGGGCGGAAGTCATCAGTGCCCACATCCATCCCGACCACGTCGCTTCCGGCCGCGTGGCCGAGGCCATCGGCCTGCGAGTCACGAACGAGGTCGACGACGAGGGCGAACGCATCTGGAGGTCGCCGCACCGCCCGTGAGCCGATGCGGCTCGTAGGCTGGGAAGGTGAACACCGACCGGCGGTTGCGCTTCGCCATCGTGGCCAACGTCGTCATCGTGGTGCTCCAGGCCACGTTCGGGTTCACGGCCCGGTCGCTCGGGCTGCTGGCCGACGCTGCGCACAACCTGGTCGACGTGGCGGGCGTGGTCCTGGCGCTCATCGCCGTGCGCATGGCCCGCCGCCCGCCCGACGCCCGTCGGTCGTTCGGCTACCACCGTTCGCCTGTGCTCGCGGCCCAAGCCAACGCCGCGCTCATCCTGGTGACGACCGGCATCCTCGGCTACGAGGCGGTGCGCCGGCTCGTGCACCCGCACCCGGTCGACGCCGGCATCGTCATCGTGGTGGCATCGGTCGGTGCCGTGGTCAACGCGCTGGCCGCGGTGGCACTGGCCGGCCACGGCGGCGACCTGAACCTCCGCGGCGCCATGCTCCACCTGATCGGCGACGCCGCGGTGTCGGTCGGTGTGGTGGTGGCCGCCGTGGTGATGGCGACGACGAACGGCGCCTACTGGCTCGACCCGGCCGTGTCGCTCGTCATCAGCTTCGTCATCGGCTGGCAAGCGGTGCGGTTGCTGCGCGAGACCGCCGACGTGCTGCTCGAGTCCGCGCCCGCCGCGCTGTCGGGCGAGGCGCTCACCGGCGCCATCAACGACCTGCCCGGCATCGACGAGGTGCACGATCTCCACGTGTGGACGCTGGGCCACGGGCTGCACGCGTTGTCGGCCCACGTGGTGCTGACCGACCACCCGAACCTGGAGGAGGCACAGGCCACGGTCAACACCGTGCGCCGCCACCTCACCGAATCGTTCGGCATCACCCACATCACGCTCGAAGCCGAGTGCGAGACGTGCCTCGAACCCGGCGTCGACGACCCGTGCGCCATGACCTTCACCGTGACCCACGCCGTGACGTCGGCCCACGGCCACGGCCACTCGCACTAGCCAGAACGCGCACAGGCGATGCAGCGGGTGGCCGACGGGAGAGCCATCAGCCGTTCGACGCCGATGAACTCACGGCACAGCTGACACACACCGAACGACGAGTCATGGTCGAGCCGGTCGAGGTTCGAGCGAAGGGCGTCGCGATCCAACCGGGCCTGGCGGAGCAGGGCGCTCACCTGGGCCCGTTCGTAGGCGATGGTGGCTCCTTCGGGATCGTGCTCGTCGTCGGTGTTGGCGTGCACGTTCGCCTGGACGATGTCGTCGAAGGAGCGGGTGAGCGACGCGATCTGGTCCTCCCCCCGGCGGAGCTCATCGTTCATGGCGGTGCGCAGCGCTCGCCGGGCCCGCGACGTCAGCGGAGGAAGGGGATCGGCCACCTCGGCGAGGGTAGCTAGACGCGGGCAGCCTTCTCGGCCTCGTAGGAGCCGATGGCGGCCATCTGGGCGTTGAGGGTGGCGTCGACGTACACGGTGCCCGCGTCCATCACCCGGTCGTAGGCCGCCTGCACGGGGGCGTTCTGTCCGGTGAAGTGCGGCATGACCTCCTCGGCGAACAGCTCGTAGCTGCGCAGCGTCGAACGCCAGTCGGCGATGTCGGCACCGAACATGAGGTAGGCGCCGAAGCCGCCCGACAGCTCCTGCAGGCGCTCGATCTGCTTGATCGCCATCTCGGGTGTGCCGATCACGCCGCGACCCGACTCGTTCATCATGTCGACGAACTCGTCGTACGTGGCGGGCGGCGGCGTGCCGTCGTCGGGACCGCCGGTCGGGATGATGTGCGACAGGTACTCCATCACCCACATGAGGCCGTACTCGCAGTTCTTCTTGGCCTGCTCGACCGTCTCGGCGATGTGCATGGGGCCCATGAGACGCCACTTGTCGCGGCCCACGGTGAGGCCGCGCGCCTGCGACTCGCTCTGCACGATGTCCCAGTGGCCCGACAGCATCTGCGAACCGAGCGGGTCGGTGGCGGCGATCGACAGCAGGCCCACGCCGTGCCGGCCGGCAGTCTTCGAACCCGACGGCGACACGGAGGCGGCGACGCAGATGTCGAAGTCGCTGTACGGCTTCATCTGGAGCACGGCCTCGTTGCACGTGTACCAGTCGGTCGTCTCGGTGACCGTCTCGCCGCGGAACAGACGCATGATCACGTCGAACGCCTGCTCCATGCGCGGGCGCTGCGTCTGCGGGTCGATGCCGAGCATCATGGCGTCGGTCGTCAGCTGGCCAGGGCCGACGCCGAACATGGTGCGGCCGCGCGTCAGGTGGTCGAGCATCACGATGCGGTCGGCCAGCATGAACGGGTGGTGGTACGGCAGCGAGCTCACGCCGGTGCCCAGCTTGATCTGTGAGGTTCGCTGGCTGGCGGCGGCGATGAACACCTCGGGCGAGGCGATGAGCTCGCTGCCGGCCGAGTGGTGCTCGCCGATCCACGCCTCGGCGTAGCCGAGCCGGTCGAGATGCTCGATCAGCTCGAGGTCCCGGTGCAGCGCCAGGTGAGGGTTCATCCCCACTTTGTGCATCGGCGGCATGAAGATCCCGAAACGCATGCTGTCCCCCTGAGACGGTGTACCCGACGGGCACCCTAGGCGACGCGATCGGCCAGCTCGTCGCCCGCGTGGAGCCGTCGGCAGTTGTCGACGGCCCGCGCCAGGCACCGGCCCAGCGTCTCGGCAGTGAGCCAGGCGACGTGCGGGGTGAGCACGGCGCGCGGGCACGCCAGGATCGGGTCGTCGGGTGCCGTGGGCTCGTCGGCGAACACGTCGAGCCCGGCGGCGGCCAGCCGGCCGCTCGTGAGCGCCGCCGTGAGCGCCGCCTGATCGACCAGCCCGCCCCTGGCCGTGTTCACCAGGATGGCCCCGGGCTTCATGCGGCCGAGTTGCGCCACGCCGAGCATGCGGGTCGTCTCCGCGGTGAGCGGGACGTGGAGCGACACGACGTCGCTGTCGGCCAGCAGCGCGTCGAGCGTGCGCCAGGCCGCCGTGCCGTCGTCAGCGCGCGTGGTGTGGAGCACGGTGGCGTCGAGCGCCAGCAGGACGCGCTCGAACCGGCGGGCGATGGCGCCGTAGCCGACGAGCCCGACGGTGCGCCCGGCGACCTCGCCGCACGTCTCGCCTACGAGCGGGTCGACGGCCCAGCCCCGCCCCGCGGCGGTGGCGGCGTGGTACTCGGGCAGTCGGCGCAGCGCGGCCAGCAGCAGGGCGAGCGCGTGCTCGGCCGCGGCGATCGTGTTGACCCCGGGCTGGTTGCACACCGCGATGTCGCGCGCCCGCGCCGCGTCGAGGTCGATGGTGTTGACGCCGACGCCGAGCTTCTGGATCAACCGCAGGTTCGGGGCGAGCGCCATCGTGGCGTCGTCGATCGGGTCGAGCACGTGGAGCAGCACGTCGGCGTGGCGCAGCGCGTCGGCCAGCCCGCTGCGGTCGCGCACCGGCGTCCAGGCGAGGTCGAGCCAGTCGCTGGGGTGCTGTGCCAGCAACGTCTCCACCGCCGGTCCGGCGTCGTGGTGCAGCACGGCTCGCAGACGTTCCCCCATGGCCCGGACCCTAACGGGCCCGACCGGCCGGCGACCGTAGGATCCATGCCGTGGCCGACCTCCCTGCCGACGTGGTCGACGTGCTCGTGCGGCTGGGCGTCGTGCCGGGCGGCTCGTCGCCGGAGGGCGAGGCGCTGACCGGCGGGGTGTCGTCGGAGATCTACCGCGTCGACACCCCGGGCGGGCCGGTGTGCGTGAAGCGGGCGCTGGCCCGGCTGAAGGTGGCGGCCGTGTGGGAGGCGCCCGTCGAACGCAACCGCTACGAGCGCGCTTGGCTGGCGGAGGCGGCGCTCGTCGTGCCCGGCGCCGTGCCCGAGGTGCTGGCTCACGACGACGACGCCGGGCTGTTCGTGATGCCGTACCTCGATCCCGCCGACCACCCCGTGTGGAAGGGCGAGCTGCGCGACGGGCGCATCGACGGGGCGTTCGCCGCCGCGGTGGGTGACGTGCTCGGCGCGGTGCACGCCGCCACGGCCGACCGGCCCGAGCTGGCCGATGCGTTTCCGACCGCGGCGCTGTTCGAGGCGCTGCGGTTGGAGCCCTACCTGGCGGCCACCGCCGCGCGGCACCCCGACCTGGCCGCCCGGTTGGGTGAGTTGCACGAGCGGACGGCGGCGACCCGCCGTGTGCTCGTCCACGGCGACGTGAGCCCGAAGAACGTCCTGTGCGGACCCGCCGGGCCGGTGCTGCTCGACGCCGAGTGCGCGACGGTCGGCGACCCGGCCTTCGACCTCGCGTTCTGCGCCAACCACCTGGTGCTCAAAGGGCGGTGGCGGCCGCAACACCGAGGCCACTACCTGGCGGCCCTCGGCGAGCTCGTCGACGCCTACCGGCACCACGTCGACTGGGAGCCGGTGGACGACGTCGAGCGGCGCGCCGCCGAGCTGCTGCCGGCGTTGCTGCTCGCCCGGGTCGACGGGAAGTCGCCCGTCGAGTACCTCGACGACGATGGCCGGGCCGACGTGCGCAGGTTCGCCGTCGAGTTGCTCCGGGGCGAGCCGCCCACCACCATCGGCGCCGTGAGCGAGGCGTGGGGGGCGGCACGATGGCGCACGTGATCGACTCGGTGATCGACGACGTGCGCGGTCGGCGCGTGTGGGACTCGCGCGGCCGCCCCACGGTCGAGGTCGAGGTGCGCGTGCGCGGCGGCGCGGTCGGCCGCGCCATCGCCCCGGCCGGCGCCTCGCGCGGCTCGGGCGAGCGCGTCGACCGGCGCGACGGTGGGACCGCGCTGAAGGGCCTCGACGTGCGCGGCGCCGTGGCCGCCGTGAACGACGAGATCGCGTCGGCGCTGCGGGGCCGTCGACTCGACCAGGCCGACGTCGACGCCGCGCTGGTGGCGCTCGACGGCACCGACGACCGCAGCCGGCTCGGGGGCAACGCGTTGGTGGCCACCTCGATGGCGGTGGCCTGGGCGGGCGCCGCCGCGCAGGGCGTGCCCCTGTGGGCGAGCCTCGACCCGGGAGCCACGCTGATCCCGCTGCCCGAGATCCAGATCATCGGCGGCGGCGCCCACGCGGTGGGCACGCTCGACCTGCAGGACCTGATGGTGGTGTGCCCGGGCGCACCGTCGTTCGCCGACGCGCTCGACTGGACCGCCGAGGTCTACCTGGCCGCCGGCGCGCTTTTGAAGAAGGCGGGCAAGCTGCAGGGCGTCGCTGACGAGGGTGGTTACTGGCCGGCGTTCTCGTCCAACGAGCAGGCGCTGGACACGCTGATGCAGTCCATCCTGGATGCCGGGCTGCAGCCTGGCGCGCAGGTCGGCATCTCGCTGGACATCGCGGCGTCGCAACTCAGGCGCAATGGCCGCTACGAACTCGGGCTCGACGCGCGCAGCCTGGATTCGCAAGGGATGATCGAGCTGCTCGGCGGCTGGGTCGACCGCTATCCGATCCTCTCCATCGAGGATCCGCTGGCCGAGGACGATGCGGCGGGCTTCCGGCATTTCTGCGAGGCCTACGGCGCCCGGT
>JANPGL010000320.1:0-1524 GCA_031423915.1 Actinomycetes bacterium
AGGGCATCGTCCGCCTGCTGCGCGGCACGCTGCTCGACGCGGCGGCGCGGGTGGCGCCCTAGCGACCGACGGGTTCAGTCCTCGGACATCTCGATGACGCGCGTCGGCTGGTGCGCACGATCGCTCCGGTGGCGGATCCAGCGCACGCCCTCGATGCCACCGGTCAAGGCGAGCGCCGCCCCGAAGGCCAGCAGGAAGGCCTTCGTGTGGTCGTCCTGGAACGCCTTGCCCCCCACGAAGCCGAGCAGCGACGCGTAGGTCGACCAGAGGGTGGCCGCCACAGCCACCCATCCGGCGAACCATCGGCGGCGCTGGTTCGTGATGCCACACGAGAGCGTGAGCAGGGTGCGACCGCCCGGGATGAAGCGCGCCGTGATCAGCAGCGTTCCGCCGCGCTCGACGATCTGGCGTTTCGTCCACTCGAGCCGCGCGCGGGTCTTGTCCTTGCGTCCGGCGCGGCGCTCGAACCACGGTCCCGCCCGGTGACCGAGCTCGTAGGCCAGGTTGTCGCCGGCGAACGCGCCGATCGCACCGGCCGGGATGACGAGCCACAGCGGGTAGTGACCGGTGCCGGCGGCCACGCCGCCGATGATCACGCACGTCTCGCTGGGTACCACCGGCACGACGGAATCGAGGAACGCGATGAGCACGATGATCCCGAGGAACCACCAGTGGCTCGAGGTCCGGTCGAGCCATCCGGACAGGTCGCTGAGAGTGCCGGCGGCCAGGATCATGGTGGGAGCACGCTACCGGCCCCGGGTGGTCAAGCGTCGGCGACGACGTCGGGCGTGGTCTGGGTGAGCGGCCGTTGCACGTCGACCCGGTCGCCGGGCGCCGGGCACGGGTCTCCGGCGGGTACGTGCAACATCGTCGTGTGCATGTGGGGCCCTTCCAGGAGCGCGAGCCGGGTCCGGGCGAAGTGGAACGGGCTGCGCCCGTCGTCGAGCGCTCGGACGCCGTGGACGGTGCCCGCCGTGACGAGCACCAGGTGGCCATCGGTCGGCGCCGCCACCTGCCGGTAGCCGGCCCGCTCACCGGCGGCGATCGCCCGCACCTCGACCACGTCGGCGGTGAGGTGCAGGCACGTCTTGTCGCCCAGCCACAGCGCCGTGCCCACCCGAGGGCGCAGGCGACGGCCGGCGGCCAGCATCGACAGCGTGGCCAGATCGGTGGGGTCGATGTGGCTGACGTGGACCGCGGCGCCGGCCGGGAGCCGGGGCAGCCAGGCGGCCAGTTCGACGGTGTGCTCGCCACTGGTGGTGTCGAGCGGGAAGTGGGCGCCGAAGGCGTGCACCTCGAGGCCCACCGCGGCGACGCCGGCCAGGAGGGCGGGCAGCGCGTCCGGCTCGACGCCGTAGCGGCGCATCGAGGTGGCGAGCTTCACGACCACCGGGCCGAGGTGGCCGGCGGCGACCAGCACGTCGACGTCTCGCCGGTGGCCGACGGTGGGAACGGCGCGGGCGGTCAGCACGCCCGCCTCGGCCGGGCCGCACGGTGTGAGGACCACCACCGGCCGATCGGCCG
>JANPGL010000321.1:0-1674 GCA_031423915.1 Actinomycetes bacterium
GGCGTCGGGGCCGCCCGACGCCAGCACCACCGACGGCGACCGCCACACGATGCCCGACCCGGTCGTGACCGCCCACCCGCCCACCGTCGCCTCGACCGAAACCGCGCCGTCGTGATCGACGAGCCGGACACCGGACGCGCCGGCCGCACCGGCCAGCGCGTCGACGAGCTGCTGGAAGCCGTCGTCCAGGTAGAGCACGCCGGCGGACGCGGCGGCGTGCTGGGCCAGGTACACCTCGGCGGGCAGCCGATCCAGGTCGGCCGTGTACGTGGCCAGCCGCACCAGGAACGCGAGGAACGAGCGCACGTCGTCGGCCAGGCCCAGGGACGCGAACCACTCCGCGACGCTCCGGCCCTCCACCTCGGCCGGGCGGACGCGACCGAGCCGGGCCATCAGCTTGGCCAGCTGCGCCCGGCCGCGCGGGGTGACGACGCGAGTGCGGGCCAGCGCCACGGGCCCCAGCGGAAGCGCGTGCTGCCGGTCGCCCCGAAGCAGCCGCGTGCGGTCGAGCGCCGGCCCGGCACCGGTCGGGTGGATGCCCAGGTCGGCGAGCACCCGCATCGCTTCGCCGCGCCGGTACAGCGCATGGGCGCCTTCGTTGAAGGCGATGCCGTCGTCGTAGCGCGTCGTGCCGGCCCGTCCGCCCGCTCGGCGGCCGTCGAGCACCACCACCCGGGCGTGCTCGCGCCCGGCTATCGCCGCCGCCGTCAGACCGGCCAACCCGGCTCCCACCACCACCACGTCAACACTGCGCTCGTCCATGCGAGCCTCCCTCGCGTCTCGTCGTCACCCGTTCGACGCCGGGGCGCGGCCGAACGTGACACGGCCCCGGCCGCCATCGGCGCGGCGGACGTGCCGTCAGGCCAGCGCGCGCAGGCCCGAGATCAGACGCTCGACCAGATCGATCTCGGGGTGGTCACCGGCGGTCTGCGACGCCGACAACCAGCCCGAGTCCACGAGGTCGCTCACGAGCACGCGCGCTACCCCGAGCGGCAGCCGGAGGTGGGCCGACACTTCCGCGATGGCACTCGGCGTGGCGCACAGCGCCACGATCGAGTGGTGCTCACTGGCCAGCGCGCGGCCGGGTCCCGGCACGCGCGCCGTGGTGACCACCGTCTCGATGGCGAGCGATGCCTGTGTCCGTCCCCCGGTGAGGAGGTACGGGCGGACGACGACGTGGTCGTCGTCATGGTCGTCGTACGACTCGGTCATACCGTGATCAGGTTCTTCAGCTCCGTGATCAAGCCCGGCGTCAGCACCGCACCGGCCCGCTCGACGAAGAGGGTCATCTCGTAGGCCACCAGGCCGATCTCGCAGTCCTTCTCGGCCAGCACCCCGAGCGACGACCCCTCGCTGATGGTCGTCACGAACAGGTAGCCGCGGCCCAGCTCGACGATGATCTGCTGGACGCCGTCGAGGTCGAAGCAGCGCGAGGCCCCGACCGTGAGGCTCTGCAGGCCCGAGGTGATGGCGGCGAACTGCTCGGCCTTGGGTCGCGGGATGCTCGACGACGAGGCCAGCAGGATGCCGTCGGCCGACACCGCGATGGCGTCCGTGACGCCCGCCGTCTGGTCGGCGAACTCGTTGAGCAGCCAGTTGAAGTTGTTGGCGGCGGCGCTCTGCATCACTCGTCTCCCTCGACGTCGGTGCCCTGGTCGGCCGGGCGGGTGGTGG
>JANPGL010000322.1:0-2292 GCA_031423915.1 Actinomycetes bacterium
TGTGTCTTCGAGGCCCGCCCTTGTGAGGTTAGCCGCCGTGAGGTTCGCCTTGGTGAGAAAAGCCAACATGAGGTTCGCCGCCGTGAGGTTTGCCCCGGTGAGGTACGCCCCGTTCAGCTTTGCCTTAAGGACGTACGCCCCGGCGAGATTCGCCTCGGTAAGCGTCGCCCTGTTGATCTTCGCTCTGGTGAGGGCCGTATTGCTCAGATTCGCTCTGCCGAGGTTCGCCGCCGTGAGGTTCGCGTCGGTGAGGTTCGCCCCAGCTAGATTTGCGCCCGTGAGATTGGCCCTGGGGAGGTTCGCCTCGGTGAGGTCGAGCGAACCACGCCAACCTTCTCTCCGGCCAACAATCGTGAGCGCGGCTTGAACAGTCACGGTCGGTCTTGAGTCGTCGCCAACTCCTCGGCTCAGTGATTCGCCTGCCAGAGGCGCATTCGGTGTCGGCTCCAACGGCGCGTGCTCGCGTACGAACGCGCACAGTACCTCCGTGATGGTGCTCTGGTAGCTGGGGGCAGCCCAGCCGAGTGCCTCAAGCGAGTAGAGGCCGCCAAGCACAACATCCGTCTGCGTATGGCCGAGGAGTTCGACTGCCTTGCCAAAGCGTTCGCTGTCGAGTTGTAGCTGCGCCCGCTCCTCCTGGTTCTTGGTGAGTTCGAATTTGCCCCACGCGATCAGTGCTCCTGCGACGGCACCCGAGCCTGCCGCGAGTTTCAGCCAGAAGTCGCGGGCCTTCGCCAGTGCGTCAGCCGTGTCGTTGGCGCTCCCCACGCCGCGAAGGAACGTTTCAGGCCGAACGACGGCCAGCGCAAGAAAGAGGAGTGCCAGTGCTGCACCCGCGCCGACAACGACCCACGTATGGCGGTTGACCCATGGTTGTTGTCGGCCGTCCCTGCTATCGCTCACGAGGAGGGACGCTAGTGACCACCGCACACCCTCAGGGTGGACTGGATGTCCCTCGGCCCTGATGCCAGAGCAATCCGGTGGCGAAGGACCTCGACGGGGTTGAGCGTGGTGACTCGTTGCTCGAACCCGCCGAGGTGGTCGCGGTCGCAGTGACGTGCTTGACACGGTGCTGGTGCGCCCGGAGCTCGGGCTTGGTCGCGGGCACCGATCTGGAAGCACGCAGCGGTTGATTTCGTTCCTAAGGCTGTTGCCGTCACAAGCGCACGAGATGTCCTGAAGCGAGACGAACGACCGCATACGACCCGTGGTCCTTGGCGCGTTCAGCGGCACCATCTAGCCGGTTGACCAGGTAAGCGAAGCGCCCGCTGCAAGATCATCTACTTCTGAGAATCCATGGCCAGGGGCCGCCACAAGGCTTGACGAATCGGCGATTCAGTTCTGAGCGTCGGTCAGGCCACCTTTGAGCGGGCGGCCGTCGGCGTCCAGGTAGCCGTGGTCCTTGAGGCGCTGTTCGATCACGACCAGGTAGTGCGCCGGCCAGCGGTCACGGGTGGGCTTGAGCCACAGGACGTAGTCCGCCCGTAGCTTCTTCGGGCTGCCCGGACGGAACAGGTCGGCGCTGCGCACCATCAGCGAGACGGTCACGAGGGCGAAGCTGGCGGTGATCAACGTCGTGGCCACGGCGAACGGCCGGCGCGGGAGCCGCATGGGGACACCGTCGGTCAGCACCGCCAGCAACCCGGCGACGGCGATGGCCACGCCGACCTCGGGGAGGTAGAGCAGGCGGGGTTCGATGCTCCCGAGCCGGGCCAGCGGCGCCACGGTCGCCACGGCGAATCCCACGCCCAGGATCACGACGCGCCACTGCGGCGACCGTGGCGCCCGTACCAGCGCGGCGGCCGTCAGGACGAGCAGCAAGGGCAACGACCAGGCCCGCAGCTCCCACGGCACCCCCTTGGCGGTGGCGAAGGTGCCCGACAAGAGGCCGCGGAGCGCGCCGCCGTTCCCGTACTCGGTGCCGGCGATGCCGGTCGGTAGCACCAGCTCCCGATAGCCGAGGTAGGCGGCGGTGCCGACAGCGAGGGGGATCAGCACCGCGGCGAACGTGCGGCGCTCGGGGGACGAGACGAGGAGGCGCACGTCGCGGCGTGCCTCGGTGGCCCAATGGCGCCAGGGGCTCACCCCCACCTCCGCGGCCGTGGTACCCATGCCCACCCTGCGATAGGCGAGGAACACCGGTGTGGCGAGCACGATGCCGAGGCCCACCTCCTTGCTGCCCACCGCCAGCAGGAAGCACGCCGCCAGAGCCACCAGCCAGCGCCGACGTCGGTCGTCGGCGTAGCGAGCGGCCGCCAGGCAGCCGGCCAGCACGAAGATGGCGACCATGGC
>JANPGL010000323.1:0-7841 GCA_031423915.1 Actinomycetes bacterium
TTGTAACAAGCGCCAGTCGGCGACGATCTGAGAGGTGACACCCTCAGAGGAGCCTCCGGATGAAGCTGCTACCCGCACCCCACGACCTCCCCACCACTTGGACCGAAGTCCGCGCCCGCGGCCGCGTCGTGCACCTACTCGCCTGTGGCGGCGCGAACTACTTCGAGCTCACGCAGCTCGCCCACGGCGACCCTGCCGTGATCGTCGCCGCCATCGCCTACCAAAGCGACCACCGCAACGACTACTCGATCATGACCCGCGAAACGGTGCAATTCCGGCTTCAAGGACTCCTCGACCAGATGCGCGACGAATAGCGGCGCTCGGATCTGAGCTCGGTCTCCAGGCGTCAGCCAGCTCAGGTTCTAGGCCATCAGCTTCGGCACTTCGGCGCTGGAAAGGTGTTGAGGAACGGGTCCGGCATCGCGGCGTGACCGCCGATTTAGCGCCGCCCGGATGGGCTGAGCATCTCGTCGCCCCCAACCCCACGATCTTGGCGATCTGATCGCCCGACACCCCAACGGCCGGAGGTGCCATATGACTCCCACCATGACGGAACCTGAGAAGAAGAGTCGTGGGGTCGCTATCGGCGCGTTTGGGCTGGGCCTCGTGGTGCTGGGCCTCGGCTTGGTTCTGCAGAACCAGGCGAACTTCTCGCGGAACTACTTGAAGGGTCAACTGGCTGAGCACGGCATCACCTTCACACCGGTGGCCAACCTCATGCCCGAGCAACAGAAGGTGCCGTGCCTTGTCGCCAACGCCGGCAAACCGTTGACGACCGGCAAGCAAGCGGAGTGCTACGCCAAGTACCAGATCGGCATCGATCTCAAGGTCGTCGACGGCGGCAAGACCTACTTCCAGGATCACTACAACGGCTACTTGGCCCGGGTGAAGGCCCAGGCCGCGCTCCAGGCCGCCCCGAACGATCCCGCCACCCTGGCCCTGGTCAAACAGGCCGACCAGATCCAACGCACCGCCGATGACCTCCTGGCCGGCGAGGCCACCCGCGGCCTGCTGCTCACTGGCTACGGGTTCAGCGTCATCGGGGACCGCCTCGCCCAGTGCGCCGTGGCGTGCTTCATCCTCGCGGGACTCCTACTACTCGGCGGCGCCTACCAGTTGATGAGGCCGACCGGGAAGCGTCCCACCGTGGTCTAGAACGCCCGTGGGCTCTCTGCGCAGGCAAGCCCCAACGGGGACCTGCTCGCCACCCTCACACCACAGTGACCCCGATAAAGTCCGAAGCGCCCCGACCAGACCGCTCGGCCGACAGCCTCGAGGGTCTGCCGGCCCTTGGTGGCCTCGACGAGCTCGGTCGGTGGGGCCGCGCTCCACCTTGGCGCGTAGGCGGGCCACGAGGTCCCGTGGCGGTCGCTGCGGCGGGGCACGGGGCGGTGTGCGCTTGGGGGTGGCTCCCGCTTCAGACGGCGAGCATCGGGGCGTTGAAGTAGTCCTCCGCGGCCAAACCTTCAACCTGACCGCCTGGCCGTTCCAACTCCGCGATGAGCAGGAATAGTCGGGCAGGCTCGCCGGTAGCGTTTCGCACGACCAGATCCCGATTAGCGCCATCAACTCGGCGCGAGCGTCGAGCAGAGCCTCATCGCCGGCACAATCTATGAACACCACAGCGGCCAAGTCCACAACCACACCAGGCGCTGTCGACGAGAGGCACCCGGCGATCACCTGGTCTCGGGCCCCGCAGGTCAGATCCCCATGCAGGTACAGCACCCCGCCACGATCCCGAGCGTCAACTGCGTTCCAGCCCACATCGTGTCGCACCGATCGTGTCGGGCGCACCATGGTCCGGAGCAACGCCAATGAGCCGCGAGGGCCCACGCCGCACGTTGTACATGTCACCTCACCGACCGGGCAGAGTCGAACGACCTTTGACCAGCCCTAAATCCCCACACAAGGGGGCGAGCCGCCCGCCCGCACCGGCCCACCCCTCTTGCACGCTGCAAGTACGCCACACCGGCTGACCCATCGCAAGAAGCGGACGTGCGCGGCGCAGCCCTACCTGCGGGCGGGCAAGGTAGGGCTGCGCAGGTTGGCGCCCGCCGGGACGCACTGACCTGAACTCACTCTGCACCCAAGCGCGTAGGCAACGCAACCCCCCTCATCCACGTGAATGGGCCGGTCCACGCCGTTCCGCCAACACCTCGAGCACGTGCGCCCGAGCGTCCGGTGGTCGCCCGCCCGGACCGTTAGCGGCCCACTCCTCCACCGCCATCACGAACCGATCAGTGATCTCGTACTCGGCGAGCAACAGCCAGTCGATCGGGTCGACCTCGACCTCGGCCACGACCTGCTCAGCCTCGGGGGCGGCGGCCTGGTCGTCGTCGACATGCTCGACGCCGTAGCGCTCGGCCAGCTCTGGTGAGGCTTGGATGGCGTGCTTTCCGGTCATGACGCGCTCGTACTCCCACCAGCAAGCAGCATCGGCATGGCGACAGCGACCACCGCGGCCTTCCGACGAGACCGTGAAGCTGGTTGGCCGGGTCGGCGGCGCCCATCCCGGCCGGAAGGTGCTGACGTTGGTGCACTCGATGATCGCGGGCGATCACACATAGACCATGCCGATGTCCTGCGGGCTGGATCGAGCTCGGCGGTGCTCGGACATCGAGTGATGGCCCCATCGACGCTCGGAACGTTCCTACGCGCCTTCACCTTCGGTCATGTCCGTCAGCTCGAAGCCGTCAACGGCCTCGCCCTTGAACGGGCGTGGGCGGCCGGTGCCGGACCCGATGGCGGCATGACGCTCGACATCGGCTCTACGATCTGCGAAGTCGCGGGACACGCTAACCCGGCTGTTTCAGTAGCTGGCTGGGTGTGAGGGGTGGGGGTTCGCGAAGAGGCCCTTCTGGCAGGGGAGACTGCGGTTCTCGAGGCCGTTGTCAGCACTACCAGAAGGGCACTTCGATGGTGAAGCGTAGTCGTAGGCGCGGGCGGGTTCTGGTGAGCGCGGACGGGACGAACGTGGTGAGCCATGTCGGTGCCCGACTGGTGGCCGACCTCGCTGACGCTGTTGGTCTGACGGAGGGCTTGTCGGCGGCGATGGCCGCGACGAAGCAGCGTCGTCGGGGGCATGACCGTGGTGAGGTGCTGGTGGATCTGGCCGTGATGATCGCCGATGGCGGCGACGCCATCTCGGACCTTGCGGTGTTGCGGAACCAGCCCGACCTGTTCGGTGTGGTGGCGTCGACCCCGACGGCGTGGCGCACCCTCGAGGCCATCGACACCGCGGCGCTGGAGCGGATCGCCACAGCGAGAGCGCAGGCCCGTCGACGGGTGTGGAACAGCGGTGTAGATCCCGGGTTCTACGTGATCGACATCGATGCCACGTTGATCACCGCGCATTCCGACAAGCAGGGTGCCGCCCCGACGTACAAGCGCGGGTTCGGGCATCACCCGCTTCTCGCGTTCCTGGATGCCACCGGTGAAGCGTTGGCTGGGATCCTTCGGCCGGGCAATGCTGGGTCGAACACCGCCAGCGACCACATCGAGATCCTGGCCCTCGCCCTCGCCCAGTTGCCGGTCGACCCGACCGAGGTCGAGGTGGTGGCCCGAGCGGACTCGGCCGGCCTGACGCACGGGTTCGTGAACGCCTGCCGCCAGAGCGGGGTGCGGTTCTCGATCGGTTACGACCTCACCGAGCCGGTCCGATCGGCCTGTCTCATCGTCCCCGAACGCGCGTGGCGCCCAGCGGTCACCGCTGACGGGAGCGACGATCGCGAAGGTGCTGACGTGGCCGAGATCACCGCCCTGGTCGATCTGTCGCGTTGGCCGGCGGGGACACGGGCGATCGCTCGCCGCGAGGAACCCCACCCCGGCGCCCAGCTCACCTTCACTGACACCGACGGGCACCGGTTCCAGGTGTTCATCACCGACCAGACCGACCCGGACATCGCCTACCTCGAAGCGCTGCAACGCGGTCGTGGTCGGGCCGAGAAACTGATCTGCGATCTGAAGAACACCGGGCTCACCAACTTCCCGTCCGCGGGGATGGCCATCAACGCGGCGTGGCTCACCACCGCGCTCATCGCGCATGACCTGCTCGCCTGGACCCGTCTTGTCGCACTCGACGACGACTTGATGCGCGCCGAACCCAAACGCCTCCGCTACTGCCTCCTACACACGGCCGGACAACTCGTCCATCGCAGCCGGCAAACCCACTTGCGGCTCCCGTCCGGGTGGCCCTGGGCCACCCAGCTCGTCATCGCGTTCAAACGAGTCGAGTTCCTCCGACTCCTCACCTGACCGGCGGCCAGCGGGCACCGACACCGCCACGTCACCGAATCGGACAACCCGCCACCACAAGACGCGCCCACCCAACGCGCCCGCCGCGCCGCATAAAGCCGGCATCCCGGACCACCGCCACACCACAACCGACGCAGCCAGGACCCCAGCCGTCTACTGAAAGGTTCGGGCTAAGCAGGGCGCGGCGTTCGGCTACACGCGGGTGCTCGGCTATCACCCGCTGCTCGCGACGCGCGCTGACACCGGTGAGATCGTGCATGCCCGGATGCGCAAAGGCTCTGCGAACGCCCAACGTTCAGCGGGGCGCGCCGGTTCATCGACGAGCTCGTCGCCCGCACCCGGCGCGCGGGAGCGACGGGGCAGTTGACTATGCGAATGGACTCCGGGTTCTGGGCGAAGTGAGAGGGACCCGATGAGTGGTCCAGGTGCTATGCGGCTTGGGGTTGGTTGGTGGTCCACGTGGCGGCGAACTCGCTTGGGGTGAGGTCGCCGTGGGCGGTGTGGGGCCGTTGCCAGTTGTAGTCGATGCGCCAGTCCTCGATGATCACGCGTGCCTCGCGCAGGCTGTCGAACTGCCAGCCGTTGAGGAGCTCGTCACGGAACTAGCCGTTGAACGACTCGACCCACGCGTTCTGCCATGGCGAGCCGGGGTCGATGAACACGCTCGCGGTCCCGGCGAAGCGGCACCAGTCAGCGACGGCGTGCGCGACGAACTCGGGGCCGTTGTCGAACCGGACGTAGACAGGGGCCCCGCCGCGTGCGGCGGTGAGGCGGTCGAGCACCGCGACGACGGCGTCAGCGTCGATCGAGTGATCCACGTCGATCGCGAGAGCTTCGCAAGTGAACTCGTCGATCACGTTGAGCATCTTGATCGTGCGCCCGTTGGCGAGGGTGTCGAACTGGAAGTCGAGCGCCCACAGCACGTTCGGCCGGATCGGGCACATCGCCCCGACATGCGCGCCCACGCCCGACAGGCGCTTCTTGCGACGCTTGTAGGGGACCTTCAACCCTTCGTCGCGCCAGAGGCGTCGGACCCGCTTGTCGTTCACCCGACGGCCGGTCCGGCGGGCCTCCTTCGCGGCACGACGCCAACCCCACCGGGGTCGCTGCTTGGAGAAGTCGCGCAGGAACGCTCGGAGTTCGGCCTCATCATCGGTGACCGGTGGCGGGGCGAGGCGCTGGGTCGAGCGGTGGATCCCGACAACCTTGCAGGCTCGGCGTTCGGACACCCCGAACCGTTCGCGCAACACGCCCACGGCGGTGCGCTTGCGGTTCGGGGTCAGAAGTTTCCCTCCGCGAGCTCCTTGAGCATCGACTTGTCGAGCTCGGCCTCGGCGAGCAACTTCTTCAACCGGGCGTTCTCCGACTCGAGTTCCTTCAGGCGTTTCGCGTCGTTGGCCTTCATCCCGCCGTACTGGGCGAGCCAGCGATGCCACGTCGACTCGGCGATCTCGAGATGCCGACACACCTCGTCGAGGTCCTTGCCGGCAGCCAACTGCTTGTGGCCCTCGGCGAGCTTGCGGATGATCTGATCCGGTGTGTGCCGCCGGCGCTTGCTGGATGTCATGGTGCTGAACTGCTTCCTGCCCTCACGGGCATCACAGTCGCACAACACCTGGACCACTACGAGGGTCTCAGCTCAATCGGACCAGCACGGACTGAACTGCGCTCATGATCGCGGGATCTGCCCGAGCCCTTCCTCGATTGGGTCTCAATACGCGTCGAACGACGCGACGGTGCGCCGCCGCGTGTCTCACTCCGTACGCTCACCTCGTCGACGACGTTTCAGACCCCGCACCTGCGGGAACACTTACGTGAAAGAGAAGGGAGAGAACATGTTGACCATTCTGCTCATTGTTGTTGTAGTGCTGCTGCTGACAGGCGGGGGCTACGGCTATAGCCGTCGGGGCCGTCGCTAGCACCGTGCTAGTTCCAGGCGGGTGCGCCACTTCGCCATCGACGGGACCGACCACGCCATCCACCGTGAACAGGCATCCATGATCCGCCGGTAAATCCACTGTCCGAACCGCAGCGCCCACGACGGCGCGCTACGCGACCTGGTCAAGCGCACAAACGTTGCCTGTCATGGGAATAGCTCGAGCGACGACTCGCAAGGCCGTCGAGCCGGGTGCTGCACGTTGTCAGGCTTCGACCGTCGGCGTCCGCCGGCGGTGCGGCGTCGATGGTTGCTGTTTTGTGGCTCTCCGCCCCGATCCGTGGGTCACGCGGGGAGCTGGCGGCCGGGTAGGGGTGGGCAGTGGCCGCCGCGGTCGAGGAGGCACAGGGCGATGAGGTTGTCGGTGTTGCGGAACCCGTAGGCGATGCGGGTGAGGAGCCGGAGTTTCGTGTTCACGCTCTCGGTCAGCCCGTTCGATAGTCCGTGCGTCACCGACGCGACGATCCCGGCCCGGTGCCGTGTGATGCTGTGGTAGAGATCGACGAACGCGGGGATCTTGGATCGGCGTGCCCACGCGAGCCAGTCGTCGAGCATCCGGACGGCTCGTCGGCCGCGGTGGGCGAACACGAGACGAAGCTGCTCCTTCAAGAGGTAGGCGCGGTAGAGCTGGGTGTTGTGGCGGGCGACCCAGGCGAGCTTGCCGGCCTGGCGCTCGGTCAGGTCCTCGGGGTTCTTCCACAGCGCGTAGCGGCAGCCCTTGAGATGGGCGGCTTGCCCGGGGAGGCCGACCTTGCGGAGGGTGTTCCACACCCACCGTCGCACGACGTCGAGCGCGTTCGTGGCCCATCGGACCACGTGAAACGGATCAAGGCACAACGTGGCGTTCGGACAGTTGGCGAGGGCGCAGTCGCCGATCCACTCGGCCGCGTCGGCACTGATGAGCCTGACCCTGCTGGCTCGTTCCGCGCCGAGGAGATCGAAGAACTCCTGCAGCGTGGCCCGGTCGTGACCAGCCTTGGCCCACACGAGACGGCCGGTGTCGTGATCGACCACGACCATCAAGTACTTGTGGCCGCGCCGATACGAGATCTCGTCGATCCCGATCCGGCGCAGCCCATCGAAGGGATCCCGAGCGGCTCGAGCATCGATCACGACCCGCCCGGCAATGGCGCCAACGGTGCGCCACGCGACCCGCATCAGCTCAACCACCGCGCTCTTGGAGGTGTGCGTGACGAGCCAAGCGACCTGATCATCGAACGCTCGCGTATGCCCGGCACCGTGACGCGCCCACGGCACCGCGGCGACCGTCACCGCGTGTTCCGAACAGGTCACGCGGGGAGCGTCGGCCTCGATGAACACGCGGGTCGTTCCCGCGTCCAGAGCTCGCCACCGGCGTCGTCCGTCGCCCTGGTCATAGCCCGGGCATCGTCGCCCGCACTCGCCGCACCGGCCCGCACGACCCCGCCGGAGCCGGCAAGCGATGACGATGTCGTCGGTGTCCTCGTCGGCGTCGACGCGTTCGATGATCACGCCGCGTTCGACCCCGAGCACGCGTGCCCATACCCTCTTGGATTGCACCCCGTTGCTCCTCGCTCGACTTCCAGCCGTCAGACAGCCGGAAAGCCAAGCCGGGCAACGGGGTGCACCCGCGGATGGTCAGCTACTCACCCACGGAAGGGGACGGAGAGCC
>JANPGL010000324.1:0-7180 GCA_031423915.1 Actinomycetes bacterium
GGGCGGTGGCGAGCGCCTCGTTCACGGCCTGGCCTACGGTCCGGCGGCCGTCGGGGTCGAGCGAGCCGAGCTGGCGCTTGACCGCCGCCAGCGGGCCGGTCTTGCCGAGCAGTTCGGCGCCGAGCTCGCGGAGCTCGTCGAGGGTCTGGGCGGCCCGCAGCCGTGCGGGCGCCTCGTCGCCGGCGCGGCGGACCGCCTCCGTGGTGGGTTAGATCACAGTCGGAGAAGTAGAGCAGGTGCCCGCGGGGGCTTGCCAGGTCGGCACGGTGGATCCTCTCGTCGCAGCAGTGGGGGGCGTGACCCCCGGACCCCGTCGACGGGTACGTGCCGGCTCAGCGGACGCGCACCCCGAGCGTGGCCCGGGGGCGGCGAAATCGACGCGGCGACATGTCTGTGAACGCTAGCGCCCGGTCGGAACCGCTCGTCGGGCCATTCCCCGGGCGCCGTAGAGTGCGCCGATGGCCGACGTGATGCTCGTGACCGGGGCGAGCCGGGGCATCGGGGCCGCCACGGCGCTGCTCGCCGCTCGCCGGGGTTGGGCCGTCGGCATCGGCTACCGGTCGGCCACCGCCGAGGCCGAGGCCGTGGTGCGCACCATCAGGGACGCCGGCGGCACGGCCATGGTCGTGCGGGGCGACGTGGCCGACGAGGCCGACGTGATGCGCCTGTTCGACACCGTGACGACCGAGCTCGGACCCGTCCGTTCGCTGGTCAACAACGCCGGATCGGTCGGCCAGTACGGCCCCGCGGCCGACCTGCGGGTCGACGAGCTCCGCCGCCTGCTCGACGTGAACGTCGTCGGCGCGTTCGCCTGCGCCCGTGAAGCGATCCGCCAGATGCGCACCGACGCCGGCGGCACCGGCGGGACGATCGTCAACGTGTCGTCTCGGGCCGCCGTGCTCGGCGGACCGGGCGAGTGGGTGACGTATGCCGCGTCGAAGGGCGCCATCGATGCCATGACCGTCGGGCTCTCGAAGGAGCTGGCGCCGCTCGGCATCCGCGTCAACGCCGTGCGCCCGGGGCTCATCGACACCGACATCCACGACGCCGCACCGCCCGGGCGCATCGGCCGGCTCCTCCCCAACGTGCCGATGGCCCGGGTCGGCACGGCCGACGAGGTGGCCGAGGCGATCGTGTGGCTGGCGTCGGAGGCGTCGAGCTACGTGACCGGCGGCTTCATCGACGTCGGCGGCGGCCGCTGACGGCCGCCCGACGCTCAGCGGTTGCGTTGTCGGGCGGCCTCGAACGACAGCACGGCGGCCGCCATGGCCACGTTGAGGCTCTCGGCCCGGCCGGCATGCGGGATGGTGACGACCCGGTCGATCGGCACGTCGTCGGCCACCCCGTGGGCCTCGCTGCCTAGCACCAGCACGAGCGGTGCCGCCAGGGCTCCCGCGTCCGTGTACACCGCGCCACCGGTCGCCGCCGTGCCCACGAGCGGTACGCCGAGCGACCGCAGCGACTCGGGCGCCACGTCGGGCACGACGGCCACGTGGAAGAGCGCCCCGGCCGAAGCCCGCACGCACTTGGGGTTCCACGGGTCGACCGAGCCGGCGGTCGTGACGAGCGCGGCGGCACCGGCGGCCTCGGCCGAGCGCAGCATGGTGCCCAGGTTGCCGGGGTCGGCCACGCCTGCGGCCACCAGCACGAATGCGGCGCCCGCCACGTCGGCCAGCGCCGCGGCGCGCACGCGCGCCACGGCCAGAACCGGCTGGGGCGTCTCGGTGGAGCCGACCTTGGCCAGCACACCCGAGCGGACGACGATCTCGTGCGGGAACGAGCCGGCGAGCGATTCGTCGACGTACACGTCCTCGATCTCGACGCCGGCGGCGATCGCCTCGCGCACGAGCACCGGGCCTTCGATCACGTAGGCCCCGTCGTCACGACGCGCACTGCGGCGCCCCAGGAGGCGCCGCAGTCGTTGGATGCGTGGGTTGTTGGCGCCGATCGGATCGGCGCTCCCCGGCATGGTCAGCCGGCGGCCTTCGCCGATTCGAGTGCGGCCTTCGCCGTCTCGACCAGCTTGCCGAAGGCCACGTCGTCGGTGACGGCCAGGTCGGCCATCACCTTGCGGTCCACTTCCACACCGGCGGCCGCGAGGCCGGCGATGAGGCGGCTGTAGCTCATGCCGTGCAGGCGGGCTCCGGCGTTGATGCGCTGGATCCACAGGCGACGGAACTCGCCCTTGCGTGCACGACGGTCGCGGAAGGCGTACTGCCCCGACCGCATGACCTGTTCGTTGGCGGCGCGGACCGAACGGCTCTTGTTGCCGTAGTAGCCCTTCGCCCGCTCCAAAATCTGACGGCGCTTCTTCTTGCCGCCGACAGCGCGCTTGACCCTTGCCATCAGCGTCTCCTTTCGATCGAAAACTGCGTGGGGGGTGGGCTCATCGCTCGGCGAGGAGGCGCTTGATCTTGCGGGCGTCGCCGGGGTGCACGTCGGCCATGCCGTCGAGTCGGCGCGTCTGGGTGGACGGCTTCTTCTCGAACAGGTGCTGACGGTTCTGCTTCAGGCGCCGGAGCTTGCCGGTTCCGGTCTTGCGGAACCGCTTGGCCGCGGTCTTCGACGTCTTCATCTTCGGCATGACAGGGGTCCTCGGTTGGAGAGGGTCACTGGGGGGTTTCGGGTACGGCCGCAACGGCCGGAGTGCTTTCGGGGGCCGAGATGGCCTCGGCGAGGGCTGGGTTCGACTGGGCGACGGGGACGGGCCCCGACGACTTCACCGATGCAGGTTTCGCCTTCCGGTCGGGCGCCAGGACCATGATCATGTTCCTGCCGTCCTGCTTGGGCGCTGCTTCCACCTTGCCGACGCTGACCACCTGGTCGGCCACGTGATCGAGGATCTTCTTGCCCAGCTCCGGGTGTTGCATCTCCCGGCCGCGGAACATGATCGTGATCTTCACCTTGTGGCCTTCGCCGAGGAACTCGGCGACCTTGCGGGTCTTGGTGTCGAAGTCACCGGTGCCGATCTTCGGCCGGTACTTCATCTCCTTGATGGAGACGGCCGATGACTTGCGACGGGACTCTTTCGCCTTCTGGGCTTCCTCGTACTTCCATTTGCCGTAATCCATGATCCGGCAGACGGGAGGATTCGCCAGAGGGGCAACCTCGACGAGATCGAGTTCCTGCTCGCGCGCCATCTGCAGCGCGTCGGGCAGGGTCTTGATTCCTACCTGGGATCCATCGGCCCCTACCACCCGCACCTCTCGGGCGCGAATGCGGTCGTTGATCCGAGGCTCGTTGTTGGCGGCCGGCGGTGCTATGGCCGATCACTCCTGCGCAATGGGCTTTCTCCTCCAGGATCCGGTACGTGTGCCGACGAAGGCGGGCGCCCGGACCGGGGAGACGGCCGCGAAGGCCGGTCCTCGGACCGCTCGTGAGTGTGTACCTGGACGCATCTCTCCGGAAGGATCAACGATGGCCAGGTGGGGGCTCATGGAACCCGTGCGAGCACGGGGACCCCGCTTCATCGGTTGTGGGGAACTAGGTTAGCGCAGGTGAGCACCAGCGCCCACTCCCCCGATGACGACGGTCCCGACGAGGGCCCCGACGACGAGCAGATCGAACGCGCCGAACGGGCCCGGGAGGTGATGGACGAGCTGTCCGAGAGCCGCCGCCGGATCGCCGAGGTCCCGGCCACCCAGGTCATCGAGAACCACCTGATCGGGCTGTTCGAGCTGGCCAACATCCACCTCGCCGCAGGACCGGACCACCTGCGAGAGGCCGCGCTCGCCATCGACGCCCTGGGGGCCGTCGTCGAGGGCCTCGTGGGGCGGCTGGGCGACAACGAGTCGCTCCTCGTCGCCGCCCTCCAGCAGATCCGGCTCACGTTCATCCAGGTCAAAGGCACCTTCGCCACCTGAGCGGGCGGCTCAGACGGGCGTGACCGCGCTCGCCTCGTAGCGACCCAGCTTGGCCAGCCGCTCGAAGGAGACCCCGGTGCCCACCGGGATCGTCCGGCTGCCGTCGGCGATCTCCACGCAGTGGAACAGGTACGCCGTGCCATCGTCGGCCACGACCGTGCCGAGGCCCACGTGCTCGTCGAACGCGGTGACGGTGCCGTGCAACGGCGTGTCGGCCATCAGTGGACGATCTTGGCGATGGGAAGCTCGAGGATGCCGCTCGCCCCGGCCTCCTTCAGCGCCGGGATCAGCACGTTGATGGTGCTCTTCTCGACCACCGTCTCGATGGCGTAGCCGCCGTCGGCCAGCTGCGACACCGTCGGCGACCGCAGCGCCGGCAACCTCTCCAGGACGCCGGGGTACTGGTCCGCGCCCACGTTCAGCTTGAGCAGCACCTTGCCCCGCGCCTCGAGCGTGCCGTTCAGCAGCGTCATGAGCTGCCCCATGGCGTGGCGCTTGATGGGGTCGGCATAGGCGTCCCGGTTGGCCACCACCTCGGTGTAGCTGGTGAGGATCTGGTCGATGATGCGCAGGCCGGCCGCCCGCAGGGCCCGGCCGGTCTCGGTGATGTCGACGATGCAGTCGGCGATGTCGGGGATCTTCGCCTCGCTGGCGCCGTAGCTGAGCGTGATGCGGGCGTCGATGCCCTTGTCGGCGAAGAAGCGTCGGGTCAGCTCGGGGTACTCGGTCGACACCCGCACACCCTGGGGTAGGTCGGCCACCTGCTGGATGGGCGAGTCGCCGGCCACCGCCACCACCACCTTGATCGGAAGCGCCGTGGCCTTGGAGTACTTCAACTCACCCAGGCTGACGACATCGCTGGCCGTCTCCTCGACCCAGTCGCGCCCGGTGATGCCCAGGTCGAACAAGCCTTCGGCCACGTACGACGGGATCTCCTGCGGCCGCAGGATCCGCACCTCGGCGACGCGAGGGTCGTCGATGGTGGCCTTGTAGTCGACGGACGACGATCGACTGACGGCCAGGTCGGCCGCCTCGAACAGCTCCATCGTCGCCTTCTCGAGCGACCCCTTGGGCAGCACCAGCTTGAGCACGGGCCGGGAGTCTACGGTCGGCCGGCTCGGGGTCCCAGGCCGATCGGGGGCCGGCCGCCCGCCACTTCTAACGGCTCCGTCAAGTTCCGCCGGGACGTGCCGAAAAAGAACAAGGTCCGACAAGCGGAGGTGGACGACCATGAAGCAGTTCGCGTGTGGCGCGGTGGTGCCCGGCTGTGACGCCCTGTGGGTGTGCTCGACGGAGGATCAGGTCATGGCCCTGGTGGCGACCCACCTTCGCGACGACCACGGCACCGAGGTCACGGCCGAGGTCCGCGAGCGCATGGCGGCCGCCCTCTACACGGTGCCGTCCCACGGCTCAATGCTCGCTGGGGCCGCCGCCTAGCAGCCGCAGCGCGTGGGGCAGGACGTCGATCACCGCGTCCAGTTGCTCCACGCACCCCTTGGGCGAGCCCGGGGTGTTCAACACCAGCGCGTGGCCACGGATCCCGGCCACCCCGCGTGACAAACGGCCGAGCGGGCTGACCAGCCGCATGGCCTCGGCCAGGCCAGGGGCTTCGCGCTCGATCACCAGGCGGGTCCCTTCGGGCGTCAGATCGCGCGGGGTGAAGCCCGTCCCGCCGGTCGACACGATCACACCGGCGAAGCCCTCACACAGCTCGATCAGCGCCGCCGCCACGGTCTCGACCCCGTCGGCCACCACGCGCCGGTCGACGACCAGGTAACCGGCTCCGACCAGCCGCTCGTCCAGGGCCTGGCCCGACCGGTCCTCGCGCGTGCCGTGCACGACACCGTCGGACACCGTCAGGACCTTGGCCCGCAGGGGCAGTTCGTCGTCGGCCATGGCGAGATTCAAGCAGCCGGGGAAGGGGGCGGCCCGTCGACCGGGACGTGGAGCGACGGTTCGACCGGGCGGCGCCAGCGCAGCACCGTCATGCCGTCGGTATCGGCGTCCTGGGGCAGCACCCGGGCACCGCGCCCGTGCGGCCGCCACGGCTCGCCGGGGGGCGGCAGCGCGTCCCAGGTGCCGTCGTCGAGCTCGGTCGACTCGGCGGCCGTGAGCGTGCACACGCTGTAGACGAGCACGCCGCCGGGTCGGACGAGGCGGCGGGCCGCCGTCAGCATCCGGCGCTGCAGGGCGGCCAACTCGTCGATGTCGGCCTCGCCGACCCGCCAACGGGCATCCGGCCGACGGCGCAGCGCCCCGAGCCCGGAGCACGGGGCATCGAGCAGCACCCGATCGGCGGCTCCGTCGCGCAGCGCCGGTGCGGTGGCGTCGGCCACGAGCGTGGCGACCGAGTCGAGGCCGAGCCAGCGGGCGTTCGACGCCACCAGCTTGGCCCGGTGCGCCTGACGGTCCGCGGCCACGACGAAGGCGCCGTCGTTGGCCATGGCCGTGGCCTTGCCCCCGGGCGCGGCGCACAGGTCGATCACGCACTCCCCCGGCGCCGCCCCGACGAGCCCGGCCACCCACTGCGAGGAGCGGTCCTGCACGTAGCCGTCGGCGCGCACCGTGACCGGCGGGGGCTCGTTCATGCGCGCCAGCGCGTCGAGGGCATCGACGTCGCCGAGCTCGCGTCGGAACCGGGCCACCAGCCAGTCGGGATAGCTGAGCCGCGTGGCATCGTCGGGCCAGAGCGGCTCCCCACCGCTCGCCACGCGCCGCAGCACGGCGTTGGTGACCCCGCGCAGGCGGACCGGCGCCAACGACACGGTCTCGCTGACCGCGGCGTGGGGCGGGACGCGCGTGAACAGGATCTGGTACGCGCCGAGCCGCAGCAGGGTGCGCAGCTCCTCGGGCGGCGGGCGCATGAGGAACCGGTCGACGGCGAAGTCGAGCGCGCGCCGCATCCGCGTCGTGCCGTACACGAGCTCGGTGGCCAGCGGGCGTTCCCGTTCGGGTGTCGTGTCGAGGAAGGCCGGCAGCACGAGGTTGGCGTAGGCACCGTCGTGGTCGATGCGCACGAGCGCGTCGATGGCCAACTTTCGCGTGTCGGCCGGTTTGTTGGTCATGGTGCGGCCACGCCGCCCAGTGCTTCGTCGAGTTTCGGGCGCGCTCCGTTGCGCCATGCGCCAAACGGCATGGGCGCCTTGCCCTCAGGCTGCACGACTACGAGTTCGAGGGCGCCCGAAGCGGTGCCGACGACCGCGCCATCGAGCAACCCGGGGGCCAACGACGACCGATCGACCGCGTGCGCGCGATGCACCTTGAGTCGCCGGCCGCGAAAGGTTGTCCATGCTTCGCCGAGCCGCACTACGCGCGCC
>JANPGL010000325.1:0-10233 GCA_031423915.1 Actinomycetes bacterium
CGCCAAGCTCCTGGCCGACCTCGGCGCGGACGTGATCAAGGTCGAGGGCATGGGCGGCGACCCCATGCGCCCGCTGCCGAACCCGTTCGAGGCGTGCCAGCGGGGCAAGCGCTCGATCGTGCTCGACCTGAAGCACCCCGAGGCCGTCGCTGCCGTGCTCGACCTCGTGCGCACCGCCGACGTCGTGATGCACAACTTCCGGCCGGGCAAAGCCGAGAAGCTCGGCATCGGGTACGAGCAGCTGGCCGCCGTCCGGCCCGAGCTCGTGTACTGCTACCTGCCCGGCTTCGGCTCGACGGGCCCGAAGTCGGGTCACAAGAGCTTCGCCCCGCTGCTGTCGGGCTTCACGGGCCCGCTGTACGAGGCCGCGGGGGCGGGCATGGCGCCGGTGCGCCGCACCATCGGCAACGAGGACTACAACAACGGCTTCGTCGGCGCGGTGGCCGTGCTCATGGCGCTCGAGCACCGCAGCCGCACCGGCAGGGGTCAGCGCGTCGAGAACCCGCAGCTGCACTCGAGCCTGTTCGTGCAGACGCACCAGATGCTCGATGCCTCGGGACGCACGGTCACCGGTCTGCAGCTAGACGCCGACCAGTACGGCTGGGGTCCGCTGTACCGGCTGTACCGGACGAGCGACGGCTGGATCTGCCTCGCCGTCGTGGGCGACGCCGCCTTCGGGCGCCTGGCCGGTGGCCTCGCCGGGTCCGGTCTGGCGGACGACCCGCGCTTCGTCACCACCTCGGGCCGTGCCGAGCACGCCGACGCGCTCGTCGAGCGGCTGACGGCGAGGATGTCGGCGCTCACGTCGGCCGAGGCGTTCGCCCTGCTCGACGGCGCGGGCGTGGCGTGTGAGATCCCGGTTGCCGCGCCGATCCAGCCCGACTACTTGTGGGAGGACTGGGCGCTCGCGGCCGGTCGGGTGTTCGAGCAGCAGACCGTGCCGTACGGCTATGTACGCGAGATCGGCCTCACGGTGCGCCTCGGCTCGACGCCGGGCGTGCGCAACGGGCCCGCGCCGCTGCTGGGCGAGCACAGCGCGGAGCTGCTGGCCGAGGCCGGATGGAGCCGCGAGCGCATCGCCGCGCTGCTCGAGGGGCCCTGCCTCCAGTACCGCACGCCCGACGGGGGCTGAGCGTCAGGGCGCCAGGCGGCGCCGATCGTCGTGGAGCCCGGCGGCGACGAGGCGCGGCAGCACGGCCGACTCGAACAGGCGCAGGCTCCGCCAGCCCACCTCGGGCGCCAGGGCCCCCATCAGCGGCTGGAACACGAGCTCTCCGTCCGCTCCGAGGCCTCGGGCCAACGCCACGCACTCGTCGGGCGTGACGACGGCGAACAGCGGGCTGGCCCTGAGGTCGTCGACCGACTCGATCGGCGGGTAAGGCGTGGCGCCGACACCCCGTTCGAGCGACCACGCCGAGTTGGCGTTGCTGGTGTAGGCCACGTGAGGGAAGACGACCTCCCAGTCCCGTTCCGGGTCGTCGCTCAGATGCAGGAACAACGGTCCGCGCTTGGGTGGACGGGGAGGGATGGGAAGACCGAGTCGTCGGCGTTCGGCCTCGTAGATGGCGCGCAAGCCCGGCGTGCCTGCAGGGAAGTAGTTGTCGCCCCGCTTGGCTGCCCGCAGGGCCGACGCCGGGGAGGACCCGCCGATGAACAGCGGCGGTCGCGGCTCCTGGACGGGCCTCGGCCGTACCACCACGGTCTGGCCTCGGTACTCGAAGGGCTCACCCGTCCAGGCCTGTTCGAGAACGTCGAGCACCTCGTCGAGCACTTGGACGCGCCGCTTCTTGTCGACGCCGAACATGAGGTACTCGTGGGGCCGGTAGCCGAGGCCCAGCGTGGCTTCGATCCGGCCGCGGCTCATCACGTCGAGGATGGCCAGGTCCTCCGCCAGCCGGATCGGATCGTGCAGCACGGCCAGCAACGCCGAGAAGTGGACGCGCAGGTGCGTCGTGCGGGCCAGGATGGCCGACGCCATGATCATGGGCGACGGGCAGTAGCCGTCGTCCGCCCCGTGGTGCTCGGCCAGGTACGCGGTCTCGAAGCCGAGACGGTCGCCCCACTCGCACATGTCGACCGATGCCTCATAGACGTCCGCCGCGGGCGCGCCGAAGCTCGGGAGGCGCATGTCGTAGCGCAGCGTCAGTTTCATCGGTTCCCCTCGCGCGCCGGACCCCGCCAGCGGCGGCAGCGTAGTTCCGCGTCGAGACGCGGCACTGCGCCCCGGCACCCGCGGGCCGGCGTCAGCCGTCGGTCTGCGCCGCGCGTTCGGCCAGCGTCTGCACGATCGTGAGGAGGTCGAGGACCTCTTCGCGCGACAGCGTGGCCGTCGAGTGCGGGGGGAGCATGGTGACCGAGCGTCGGGTGCGTTCGAGCCGCGGTCGGAGATCGTCGAGTGCCGCCATGGGTCGAGGGTACCGAACATGTGTTCGATCGGCAACCGGTGGTGCCGGCCGTAGGGTGACAGGGTGATTCCGACCGATCCGTGCACGGCGCTCGTGGTGCAGTTGAGCGACCCCCACGTCGGCTCGCGGCTGGCGGGACGCGGCCTCGCCGCGAGCGACGTGCTCCGTCGTGCCCTCGCGGTGGTCCGATCGCTCGCCGGCCCGGTCGAGCTCGTCCTCGTGACGGGGGACCTGGTGGACGCCGGCACCGACGAGCAGTACGACGAGCTCTTCGCCGTCCTCGACGCGTCGGGGCTGCGCATCGTGGTGCTGCCGGGGAACCACGACGACCGTGCCCGCCTGCGGGACCGCCTCGAAGGTCGCCAACCGTTGGAACCGTCGCTCGATGCCGTCTGCACGGCGGTCGATGCTGGCCCGCTCCGGGTCATCGGGCTGGACTCGTGCGTCGCCGGAGACGATGCCGGACGGCTCGGGCCCCAGCAGTGCGCCTGGCTCGACGCGGAGCTGGCCGCCCACCGCCAGCCGACGATCGTGGCCGTCCACCATCCGCCGGTGCCGATCGGCCATGCCCTCCTCGACACCATGTACCTCGGCGACGCCGACGAGCTCGGCGCGGTGGTCGAGCGGCACCCGCACGTCGAGCGGATCGTGTGCGGGCACGCCCACCGCGCGGTGACCGTTCGGTGGCGAGGCACGGTGGTCACCGTCGCTCCCAGCTCGATCCGGCAGTTCGCCCCGGCGTTCGCCGCCGACGCGCCGTTCGCGCTGAGCGACGAGCAAGCGGCGCTGGCGGTGCACGCCTGGTCGGGCGGTCCGGTCGGCGGCACGCTGGCCACGCACGTCGTGGGGTTCGACGGACGACCCGACCGTCCCTAAGGTGACGCAGGTCGTGGCCGTGTGAGGGAACGGTGACGACGGCGCCACCGTCGAGGGGACGGGGCGCAGCCCATCGTCCGCCGCCTCGCCATCCGCCGTAAGAGGAGCACCATGCCCACCGATGCCCGCGTCGTCGTCGCCCCCGAATCCGGCCCCATGTACGTGGCCGACGTCGCCCTGCCCGATCCCGCGCCCCGCCAGGTAGTCGTGCGCCAGTTCGCCAGCGGCATCTGCCACAGCCAGCTGCACCAGTTGCACGGACCGCGCCGCCGCCCGATGCTGCTCGGCCACGAGTCGACCGGCGTCGTCACGGCGGTGGGCAGCGAGGTGACCCATCTGGCGGCGGGCGACACGGTGCTCGTCACGTGGGTGCCGCGGAACCGTGACGAGGCCAGGGCGTGGAACGGCGGCCTGTCGCTCGACGTCGGCGGCGGCGTCACCGCCCACACGGCCGACGTGTTCACGTGGTCCGACCACGCGCTCGTCGACCAGTCGTTCGTGGTGAAGGTCCCGTCGACGATCGCCCCCGACGTGACGGCCATCATCGGGTGCGCGGTCATGACGGGGGCCGGCGCGGTGCTCCACACGGCGTCGGTGCAACGGGGTCAGAGCGTGGCGGTGATCGGCGTCGGCGGCGTCGGGCTGTCGGCCGTGGTGGCTGCCGCAGCCGTGGGGGCGTACCCGATCATCGCGGTCGATCTCGACCCGGCCAAGCTCGAGTTCGCCAAGCGGTTCGGTGCCACGCACGGTGTCGACGCGTCGGGCGGCGACGCCGTCGCCCAGATCCGGGCTCTCACGGCGGACGCGACGAAGGTGGCGTTCCGCGGTACGCCGATGGCCGGGGTCGACTTCGCGTTCGACTGCATCGGCGCCAAGGTGACGATGGAGCAGATCGTGGCTGCCGCCCGTCCCGGGGTGTTGGCGGGGGAGCAGGGCGGCACGGCCGTGCTCGTCGGGGTGCCGCAGACGACGGTGGAGATCCCGGCCGTCGAGGTGCTGCTCGGCGAGAAGAAGTTCATCGGCTCCATCGGCGGATCCAGCTCGCCCGACGAGGACTTCCCGCTCTTCCTGCAGTGGCACGCCGACGGTCGACTCGACCTCGACGCCTTGGTCACCGAACGCTTTGCGCTCGACGACATCAACGAGGCGTGCGATGCGCTGGCGGCCGGCAAGATCGCCGGCCGGGCCATCATCGACCTGGGGCGCTGAGTGCCTCGCCGGGCGCGCGGCCGAGGCGCCAACGGCCCGCCCCGGCGAACCTCCACGCTGCAAACGACACGGAGCCCGCGAACAGCGGCAGGAGAAAGGTGATGGCGCGGTAGGCCAGCACCGCCGCCACCACGTCCGAGGTCGGACCGCCGGCACGGACGAGCAGCGCCGCCAGTCCGGCCTCTGTCACACCGATGCCGCCCGGCAGCGGCGTGAGCGCCGCCCCCAGCCGTACGAGCCCGTAGGCGACGACGATCTCGCTGGCCGACACCACGTCGGCGCGGATGCCGAACGCGCGCACGGCCACCAGCGGCGTCACCAGGTTCACGGCCTGCTCGACCGCGGCGGCGATCACGATGCGCACGCCGTGCACGCGGGCCAGCTGCCGGGCGTCGACGCGAAAGCGTTCGGCGACGCTCGCCAGGTCGACGGCGGGAAGCCGCCTGACCCGACGACGCGCCGCGTCGATCGGACGCTGGCCGGCGCGGGCGAGCCGGTGGGCGATGGCAGGGCGGTGCAGCAGCGCCCACCACAGCGCGGTCGACACCGACAGCACCGCGACGGCGATCACGATCACGGCCGCATGGAGACGCCGGTCGACCAGGTCGCCGGCGGCACCGGTGGCCCCGACCACGGCGGCGCCGAGACCGACGATCCACACCGAGTACGACGCCACCAGGTTGAGCGCCGCGATGGTGAGCCCGACCGTTCCGTCGGGCACCCCCCACGTGCGGAGCATGGCGATGCGCAGCCCGGTGGCGACGGGCCCGCTCCCCACGATCGTGTTGTTGGACGCCGTCGCCGCCTGCTGCACCATGGTCGCCCGCCGCACCGACAGCCCGGGCGTCAACGTGCTGGCGAACGCGCCGTCGGTCACGATGCCGAGGACGGCGACCACGGCCAGCGCGGCGGCCCACCCGGGTGACAGGGTCACGAGCCGGTGCGTGGCGTCGGCCAGCTCGTGGCGGTGGGTGCCGATGCCCAGGGTCAACGCGGTCACCGCGATCGCCGTCAGCACCCATCGAGCGCGCCGCATGGTCCCTCACCCCAGCACGCGCCACGGCGGCCCGCCCGGTCGGGCGACCGACGTCACAGGTCTCGGGGCGGTCGCGGCTAACGTGCCCGCCTCATGAAGCGCACCTTTCCCATCTCACCCTCCGAGCTCACTGCCGACTGGCTCACCGAGCAGTTGCGGGCCAGCGGCGCCATCCGCCAGGCCAAGGTCGTCGATTTCGATCTGGCGGGCCTCGGTGAGGGCGTCGGGATGCTCTCGGTCCTGACCCGGGTGACGCTGCGGTACGACCAGGACGAGGCGGGAGCGCCGGCGTCGATCATCGCCAAGTTCCCCACGCTGTCGGAGTCGAACCGGCCCGTGGCCGACGCCATGCGGGTGTACGAGCGCGAGGCGAGGTTCCTGCGCGACGTGGCTCCGCAGACCGAGGCCGCGCTCCCGGCGGTGTACGGGGTCGAGCTCGAGCTGCCCAGCGGCGAGTTCGTCCTGCTGATGGAGGACCTCGGCAGCTACCGGACGGGTGACCAGGTCATCGGGTGCGGCCCCGACGAGGCCCGGACCGTGCTCGACGCGGTCGTTCCCGTGCACGCTGCCTTCTGGGGCGACGTCGAGAGCCCCGTGCTGGCGTTCGCCCCGCGCATCGACGGGGACATGCAACGTGTCGGCATGTCGGGCATGTGCGCCTCGGGCTGGGACGTGTTCATCGAGCGCTTCGGTCAGTACGTGCCCGCCGCCATCCAGGAGGCCCGCGACCGCTACACCAGCTCGGCCGAGGAGCTGCACTACCGCATGGGTCGCCTGCCTCAGACGCTGGCCCACGGCGACCTGCGCCTCGACAACATCATGTTCGGCACCGCCGACGACCACCGCCCGGCCGTGGTGCTCGACTGGCAGGGTGTCATCGTCTCGGCCGCGGTGCAGGACGTGGCGTACCTGCTGACCCAGAACCTCACGATCGAGAGCCGGCGTGCTCACGAGACCGAGCTGCTGGCCCACTACCACGCCAAGCTCGTCGAGCTCGGCGTGACGGACTACCCGTACGACCGCTTCCTGGCCGACTACCGCCTGGCTGCGTTGTACCTGTACGTCTACGCCGTCGTCATCGGGGGCACGCTCGACCCCTCGAACGAGCGGGGCATGGCGTTCATGGCCCAGCTCGTCGAGCGGGCGTCCGCGGCGATCGTCGACCACGACCTGCTGACGCTGCTCTGATCGACGGCCGACCGGCTGATCAGGAACGCAGCCGGGCGACGACGCCGCTCGGCCCGAGCTCGTGGTCCGGGGCCACGTGGACGGTGCCCCGGTGCCGCCAGGTGTCGACCACGGCGGCGTCGACCGCCGCGGCGGCGTTCGACCCGGCCACGCCCGGAACGCACCAGCGCGACGCCACGAGCAGTGCCGCCACCTCGCCGTCCCGGGCGGCACCGGCCGCGTCGACCGGATCGTCGATCGTCAGACCCCTACGCGCCAGCGCGCGCACATCGGCCAGCTCTGCCTCGAGCGGCGCCCGTAGGTGGGCCCGCGCGATCGGCCAGGTGCGCTCGTGGAGGCGCGGCGTCGAGCAGGCGTCGCCGCTCTCGATCACCGCCACGACCCACGGGTAGTGGCTCGACGCCACGTAGCGCTCGTTGAGCGCCGACCCGCCGACCACGACGAGCGGCAGTGGCTCGGCGGTGCCCAGGTGGGCGACCACGGCGTAGTCGACCAGGCGCACGAACCGGCGCAAGCGTTCCGCCGCGCCGTCGGCCGACTTCTCGTCCCACACGATGCCGCCGATGTCGCTCGGGAGCTCCGGAACGGCGACGGAGTCGAGGCCGTCCCCGTCGCCCTCGAAGAAGTTGACGCACCCCTCGCTCAGGCACAGGACCGCGTACCGGTCGCCGCCGCGGCGGGCCGGCAGCAAGGGCAGCACGTACGGCACGTCGGCGACGTGCACCCGGCGTTCGACCGGAACGGACACCTGGATCCCCGCCCACAGGCCCGGGGCCGAGACCAGCAGGACGCCTGCGGCGTCG
Organism: Actinomycetes bacterium; assembly: GCA_031423915.1. GTDB lineage: Bacteria > Actinomycetota > Acidimicrobiia > Acidimicrobiales > Ilumatobacteraceae > JANMAT01. Next base: position 7,518 of record JANPGL010000325.1, read on the forward strand.
GGGTGCGGCGACAGCCCGCGTCGGGCCCGGTCGGCCAGCGGGCGCAGCACGGTGTCGCGGGTGGTCACGGGAACGGCGTCGAGCTCGCCCAAGCGTGCAGCGGCCTCGGCGACGGCACGACGCAACTGCTCGTCGGCCGTCGCCGCGCCGGCCTCGAGCGGGAGCACGATCGTCACGCACGGCTCGCGACCCCAGCGCGCCAGCGCCATGAGCGTCGACCACGAGACCGGCCCGGCGCTCTCGATCATCACCGGTGGCGCCTCGACATCGGTCATGCCGTCACGATGGCGGCTCTCGTCGAGAGCTCCAAGGGGCGAAGGTCCGGTCACTGGGTGCCCTTCCGCCGCTGGGGGGGACCCGTTCGACGTTGCGTTCGGCGGCGCCGTCAGGCGCCGGGGGACCGCCACGATCGCCGTGGGCGTCATGCGGCGTCGCGCTCCCAGTAGGTGGTCGGGGCGTCCCCGTCGACGATGCGGGTCCCGGCGCGCCCTTCGACGACCGCCAGTGCGTCGTCGAGCGCGCCGATGGCGGCCCAGCGTCGGCGGTGCGCCACGAAGCGCACCCCCGCCTCGATCTTCGGTCCGATCGTGCGCGCCGGCCACACGCCGAGCCGTGCGGCCTCGGTGCTGAGCGTGCGCAGGCAACGCCGACCGGGGGTTCCGTACGCGTCGTACACTCCGGCCACGTCGGTGAGCAGCACGAGACCGTCGGCGCCGATGGCGTCGGCCACCACGACCGCGGCCAGGTCCTTGTCGATGACGGCGTTGACGCCGTGGATGCCGTCGTCGTCGACGACCACGGGGATGCCCCCGCCGCCCGCGCAGACCACGGTGACGCCGGCCGCGACGAGGACCTCCAGGGCACGTTGTTCACGCACGCGCTTGGGTTCGGGGGCCGGAACCAGCCGGTGCCAGCCGTCGGCGTCGGCGCGCACGAACCAGCCCCGCTCGATGGCGAGGCGACGCGCCTCCTCTTCGGGCAAGGCTGGTCCGACGGCGTGGTCGGGCCGCCCGAAGGCGTCGTCGTCGGGGTCAACCACCATCTGGGTGACGAGTGTGGCCACGTCGGCGTGGGGGAGCGCGTCAGTGAGCGCCGCTTCGAGCTGATAGCCCAGCACGCCTTCGGCCTCCGCCTCCAGCACGTCGAGCCGGGGGAGGCGCTGGCCCGAGGCCATCGCCTGCGCGCTCAGGGCCCCGACCAGGGGACCGTTGCCGTGGGTGACCACGAGGTCCCAGCGGTCCATGAGCGGGGCGAGCCGCTGCGCCGCCAGACGCACGCGGGCCGCCCGCGCCCCGTTGGCGGACGGTCCGAACGCATTGTCGCCCAACGAGACGACCAGACGCGGGCGAGCTGCTTCGAAGTCGGTCCCCATCGTCCCGGAGCGTGCCGGGTCGGCCGCCTGCCCGCAACGGCCAACGGCCTCGCCGGTGTGGGACCAACGTCCCGAACGACGACGCGGGTCCGGCGGTTCCGCACGACGTCGACCATGGGATCGAGGGGGTCCGTGGCGCGGGTCCAACGCCCCTTGTCGACGGGCACGCAGCGCGGGAGCGTGGACGCAGGAGGTGGATGCCGTGGACGTGACCGTGGTGCGCAGGCGGCTCGACGACGAGGAGCGCCGGTGGCGCGCAGTGAAGTCGGCCGTGCTCGGGTCCGGCCCTGGCGCCGACGACGGGCTCGGCTGGATCGCGACGTTCGATCGGGCCGGGCAGCACCCGGCAGACCTGGCCAGCGAGACGGCCGAACGAGAGCTCGATTTCGGGCTGCTGGCCGAGGCCGACCAGGTGCTCGACGAGGTGGCCGAGGCCCGCCGCCGGCTCGATGTCGGCACGTACGGTGTCTGCCAGACGTGCAGCGGTCGCATCCCGGCCGCCCGTCTGGCCGCGGTGCCGGCGGCGCGCTTCTGCGTCGTCCACGAGCGGGCGCTCGAGCCGACCTGGGCCGGCGGTGCGGTGGCGCGCACGACGGCCGCCAGTCGTCGCATGCGCGCCTGACGAAGTCCTCTGGCCGGCGCACGGGAGCGGCGCGCACGCTGGGGTAGGCACCGAAGGGAGGCCCCGATGAGCAAGATCGTGGTAGGGACCGACGGATCGAAGAGTGCGGATCTCGCACTCGACTGGGCGTACGACGAGGCGAAGCGCCGGGACGTGGACCTCGAGGTGGTGCACGCGTGGTCGTACCCCTATGGGTACGGCGGCACCCGTGTCACCGTCGAGGAGCCGCCGGAGCTGATGAAGCTCGACGCCGCCAAGGTGCTCGAGGCTTCGTGCGCCGGCGTGCTCGAGCGCAAAGGGAGCGAGGTGACCCTCCGACCTCGGTTGCTGGCCGGGTCGCCGGCCCGTGTGCTGATGGACGAGGCCGAGGGCGCCGACCTGCTCGTGGTGGGGTCACGCGGCCACGGGGGCTTCCTGAGCCTGCTGCTCGGGTCCACCGCGCACCAGGTGACACAACACGCCCACTGCCCGGTGGTCGTGATCCGTGACCGGAAGGAGGACTCGAGACCATGACGACACCGGAAGAACCCGTCGGGACCTTCGACGAGCTCTCGTTGGCGGAGTGCCTCGGCTTCCTGTCGGGGACGGCCATCGGTCGCATCGCCGTCGTGGCCAACGGCTACCCGGAGGTGTTCCCGGTCAACTACAAGCTGGTCGACCGGGCCACCGGTGGACCGGTCGTCGTGCTGCGCACGCGCCAGGGCAGCACGATCTCGCGCTCG
>JANPGL010000326.1:0-4302 GCA_031423915.1 Actinomycetes bacterium
CCGCCGCGGGCCGCCGTGCCGCCGCCGCCTCCGCCGCCCCTGGCCGTCGTGCCGCCGCCGCCCCAGCCCAGTGCGCCGCCGCCGGCCCGAACGGCGGCCGAGGTGTTCGCCGCCATGACCGCCGGCGCCGAGAAGGCGCCCGGCGGCCCGACGCCGTCGTCCGACGGGCCGACGCCCCTGCCCATCGAGGCGGTTTCCGCCACGGGTGCCGAGGTCGCGCCCCTGGCTCATCCCGGCGCGGTGTCGCGACCGTCTCCCGACGACCGGGTGATCGACCTGTTCGGCGGTGTGCAACCGGCGGCCGATCCCCGCGCGCCGGACGCCGCGGGGGCGGCCGCGACGCTCGTGCCCGCCGACGACGTCCCGGGGTGGACGCCTCCCGTGCCCGTGCCGGTCGAGGGCCAGTCGCTGGTGAACCTGCCGGGCGCCGAGGTGGCGGCCCGGTCAGCCGTCGGCTCGGTGGCGCCGGTCGTCGTCTACCGGTATCGCAAGTGGGTGCTGGGGCAGATGACGCCCGGGTCGGCGTTCGGGCCGGTGGATGTGGATCGCTCGCCCGACGAATGGCTGCTGCTCGCCACGTGTGGGGTGGCCACCCTGCTGGCGTGGACGCACGAGGATCACCACTTCACCTATCCCGTGCAGACGTGGGTCGACGAGATCCTGCCGGCCCACGGTGTGCGCATCCGCGACACCGATCTGGCGCACGACCTGATCATGGCCGCCGCACTCCACGCCGGGGGCGTCGATTCGGTCCCCACCGAGCGGCTGCGGTCGTACGCGCCGAGCGACCTCGTGACCGCGATGGCCAGCATCCACGTGGGCTTGCTCCGGCTTTACTGTGGCTTGGGACGAATCGAACCGGAACGGGTCCTCGCTGACCAGTACGGCATCGGTCCCGGCGACATTCCGCTCCACTGACGCCCGGTGCGAGCGGTCCGCATCGCTCCGTGGTCCGAGTTGAACACGGAGAGCGGTCTTCTACCTACGAGCGGTGGATTTTTCCTTTGCTTATCAATATTCTAAGGCGGAAAACGGGCCCCTAGGTCTTGGCGAATTCTTATCTACGGTTTATGGTGATCACCGTCAGTGCACGGACGACTTCGGCTCAGGAAGTCGCACACGACGACGGAGACCACCACATGGCGAACCACAGCTTGAACGACATCATCCGACGGGGCGGCATGGCCGATCTGCTCGGCCACGACGACGAGCTGCGGCTCGGCCGGGCCGTTCAGTCCGGTCGGGAGGCCCAGGATCGCCTCGACGACGGCGCCTCGACCGACACGGCCGCCGACGACTGGCTGGCCGCCGAAGGGATGCGTGCCCGCAACGAGCTCGTGGTCCGCAACGTCCGCCTCGCCCAGAGCGTGGCCCGCCGGTATCGCCTCCGCTCGGGTGGCGACACCGAGGATCTGTTCATGTACGGCGTGCAGGGCCTGTTCCGGGCCGCCGAGCTGTTCGACCCGTCCAAGGGCTTCAAGTTCTCGACGTACGCCACCCTGTGGGTCCGTCAGGCCATCAACGGCGCTCTCAGCGACGTCGGCCCGGCCATGCACGTCCCCTACCCCCAGCAGCTCAACGAGGTGCGCCTGCGCACGCTCGTCGAGGAGGAAGGGCACACGATCGACGAGGCCGCCACCGTGCTCGGCATGACCCGGCAGACGGCGCACCAGCTCCTTGCGGCCTGCGTGGTCCCCGCTTCTCTCGACCAGCCGCTGGTGGCGGGCGACGACGGCCACACGCTCGGCGACCGCATCGAGTCCGAGCGTCCGGCGGGCTACCACGGTGTCGACGACTCCGTCGCCTCGGACGATCAGAGCGGCGCACTGTCGCCCGTCCTGTCGCTCCTCGACTCTCACGAGCGCACGATCATGGAGCTCTTCCTGGCGGCCGAGGGCGATGCGCCCACGCTCGACGAGGTGGCCGAGTCCACCGGTCTGCCGGCCACGCTCGTCCGCTCGAAGCGCATCAGCGCCCGCTCGAAGCTGGCTCACCCGGCGGCCAACGTCCGCCAGCAGCTCAGCCGCGTCGGCTGAGCGCTCGCCACCCCTCTCACCCCCGTACCACCGCACCACCACCACCCTTCCTTCCGCCGCATTCGTTCCCACCCAGGAGCTCCGATGACCGCCGTTCTTACCGAGGCCCCCGTCACCTTCCCCGCTGACTGGGCCGAGCGCGCCAACTGCCGCGATCTCGGCCTGCAGCACTTCTTCGAGGACCTGCGCGTCGAGCGTCGCGGCGATCCGTACGCCAAGGCCCGCCTGGCCTGCAACGGGTGCGAACGCGATGTCCGCCTGTCCTGCCTCGCCTCGGCGATCGCCGAGGGTCTGCGCACCGGGTTCTTCGCCGGCGCCATCCCGGCGCGGCGCCTCGAGCTGCGCCGCTCGGCCCAGGGTGAGGGCGTCGACGTGTCGCATGCCCCCTCGCTGTACCGGCACTTCCAGCGCACCCTTCCCTGACCTGATCGAGCCCCCCTCACCGGCCCCCGACAACGACGTCGGGGGCTGGTGCGCGTCGCGGCCCGGTGTCGCCGGTACGGCGGTCACCAGGGTGGTGGGGGCTCCTCGATCAGCCGGCGGCGAGGGCCAGCGGCTCACCGACGCTGCGGGCGTCGGCGAGCGGCGAGCCGAAGCCCGTCGTGGCGTGGTACGAGGACACCGACACGAATGTGCCCGGTGCGGGCGCATGCACGATGAGCTTGTCGGTGCCGAGGTAGAGCATCACGTGACCACCGTTCGGCCCGTCGAGGTTGAACACGAGGTCGCCGGGCCGGAGGTCGGCTTCGGTCACGTCGAACGTCGTCTGGCGCTGCGTCACCGTGAAGTGATCGAGCGAGATGCCCGCGGCCTTCCACGCGAAGCCGGTGAGGCCCGAGCAGTCGAACGTGTCGGGACCCGCGGTGGCGAACACGTAGGGGTCGCCGACCTGCGCGAGTGCCGCGAACACGACGGTGGCCCGGTCGTCGTCGGCCGCGGCCCAGGCCGCCGCCAGACGGCGGGCGTCGCCTCCGGTGCGAGCGGTCACGAGCGTGGCCAGCGTGAGGCGCGCCGTCGGGTACTGGTCGGAGAGCTGACCGAGCGTCGTGGAGGCCATGGCCTGACGAAGGGCCAGCGTGGCGGTGGAGGTACGGGCGACGTCGAGGTCGGCCTGGGCGGCGGCGCGGAGCACTTCCACCTCGGCGGTCGCCCGGTTGGCGGCGGCCAGGTCGAAGGTCTGGCCCGTGAGCTCGGCGACGCGAGCACTCAGCCGGGCCACCTCGGCGTCTGCGGCGGCGTGGTCGTCGGTGAGCTGCGTGAGCTGCTTCGTGGCGGTCAGCAGGTCGCGGTGCAGCACCATCGCGCCGGAGGCGGCCGCGGCGACGGGATCGGCGTCGAGCGGTGTCTCGGGAGGGAGCTGAGCATCGCCGACCGGCAGCCCGACCGTCGCTCCCGGCACGGTGGTCGTGGTCGAGGTGCTCGACGACGTCGACGTGCTCGGCACGACGGTGCCGGTCAGGGTGCTGGTGGGTCGCGAGGGAGAGGTCGTCGTCGGCCCACCGGTGGCGGGCGTCGGGGCCGACGTCGAGCCGGGGAGGCGCGGTGCGGTCGTCGCCACCGTGGTTACGAGCGGGGGTGCGACCGCGACCGTGGTCGTCGGCGCGACCGTCGGAGGCACGGTCGTCGGAGGCTCGGTCGTCGGGGGCACGGTCGTCGGGCTCGCCGTCGTTGGCGGCGTGGCGACCGTCGTGGTCACGGCGACGACGGTGGTCGACGTGGTCGAGGTGGTCGACGTCGTCGTGGTGTCCTCCGTGGCCGCCGCGGCGGGGCCGGCCAGCAGCACTGCGGCGGGCCCGATGAGAAGGGCGGCCAGCGGGCCACGGCTCCCGCCCCGTCCGATGCGAGCGACCCGCCGACGGGTCGCGCGGTTGCCGGAGGGCAGCTCGGGCTCCGGTGACGCGACGTCGGGAAGGGTGTAACCGAGACCGCGGCGGCGCACGCGATCCCCGCCCGGGACGGGCGGGAGGACGTGACTCTCGAGGAAGATCGGAGCCAGGGAGGTGGAGTCGGCGCGGTCCATCGAAGGAGATATCGGCAGGAGCCGGAAGGACCTTAGGAGCGGCGCGTGAGGACCTGGTCAGGAACAGGTGAACCCAGGGTAACGATCAGGCCACGAAGGGTGAGCGCGTCCACAGCTCGCCGGTGTCGTGCCGATCGGACGGCCCGGGCCGTCCGGAGAGCTCGACCACGTCGATGGGCTCCGAGAAGCCGCGCAGGCTCACCGGCCCACCAGCACGCCCCAGATGCCCAGCACAGTATAGAAAAA
>JANPGL010000327.1:0-5421 GCA_031423915.1 Actinomycetes bacterium
CGGCGGCCACGGCAGCCAGGTGCAGGGCGCAACCGACGCCGCCCGGGTAGCCCGGCCGGTTGAAGAACACGCACGCCCCGTCGACCCGGGCGGTGGCCGAACGCTCGTCGTCGCGGAACACGGGCGACCCGGCGTGCTGCCAGAGGCCGTCGGGGATGCAGGCGGCGAAGGCGGCGACCCGCGCCGCGTCCTCGACGTCGACCAGCTCGACGCCCTCGCTGCAACAGCCCTGCTGGAGCTCGGGGGTGGGGTGGTCGTGGATGCCCTGGCAGCCGGCGCCCCAGATGCAGCGCCAGCGCGACCCGAGGAAGCCTGCATCGGCCACCCAGCGAGTCCCGTCGGGTCCGTCCACGGTCACCCATCGCTCTTCCGGCACGTCCGTCACGGGCCCATCGTGGCCGATGGACCCCTGGGGGCGCATGGCCCCGGAAGCAGGGGTAGGGTCGCCGCATGTCGAACCGACCTGCGACCCTCGGTCAGCTGCGTGCCTCCGGCTGGCGTTCGGTGCCCGTGAAAGAAGAGATCCGGGCCAACGCGGTCCGCAGGATCATGGCGGGCGAGCCGCTCTTCGAGGGGGTGCTGGGGTACGAGCAGACCGTCATGCCCCAGCTCGAGAACGCGCTGCTGGCCGGCCACGACGTGATCTTCCTGGGCGAGCGCGGCCAGGCCAAGACCCGCATGATCCGCAGCCTCACCGGCCTGCTCGACGAGTGGATGCCCATCGTCGCCGGCAGCGAGATCAACGACGACCCGTACGACCCGGTGTCGAAGCACGCGCGCGACATGGTGCGCGAGCACGGCGAGGACACGCTGATCGAGTGGGTGCACCGCGATGCCCGCTTCGGCGAGAAGCTGGCCACGCCCGACACGTCGATCGCCGACCTCATCGGCGAGGTCGACCCGATCAAGGTGGCCGAGGGTCGCTACCTGTCGGACGAGCTGACGCTGCACTACGGCCTGGTGCCCCGCACCAACCGCGGCATCTTCGCCATCAACGAGCTGCCCGACCTGGCCGAGCGCATCCAGGTGGGTCTGCTCAACGTGCTCGAGGAACGAGACGTGCAGGTGCGCGGCTACAAGATCCGCCTCCCGCTCGACGTGCTGCTCGTCGCCTCGGCCAACCCCGACGACTACACGAACCGCGGCCGCATCATCACCCCGTTGAAGGACCGCTTCGGGAGCCAGATCCGCACCCACTACCCGCTCGAGATCTCCACCGAGATCGCCATCATGCGGCAGGAGTCGCGGGCGGCGTCGATCAGCGTGGGCGAGGGCGGCGACGTGGTCGTGAAGACGCCCGGTTTCATGGAGGAGATCGTCGCCACGTTCTCCCACCTGGCTCGCCAGTCGAACCACGTCAACCAGCGCTCGGGCGTGTCGGTGCGCCTGTCGGTGGCCAACGCCGAGGTGATGGCGGCCAACGCCGTGCGCCGCGGCCTGCGTCTCGGCGAGCGCGAGGTCGTGCCCCGCATCTGCGACCTCGATGCGCTGCCGGCGTCGACGAGCGGCAAGATCGAGATCGAGACGCTGGAAGAGGGACGCGACGGCGCGGTCATCGAGACCCTGCTCCGTTCGGCCGTCCTCACCGTGTTCAAGGCGCGGGTGTCGGCCAACGAGGTGCGTGACGCGGTCGCCGCCTTCGAGGAGGGCCTCGTGGCCGAGACGGGCGAGGATCTGTCGGCCGCCACCGAGGCCGAGCTCGTCGGCCGCATCCCCACGCTCAAGGCCACGGTGCTCGGCCTCACCGACGGCGACGAGTCGTCCGGTGCGGTGGCCAGCGCGGTCGAGTTCGTGCTCGAGGGCCTGCACCTGTCGAAGCGGCTGAACAAGGACGCGGCCGGCGGTCGGGCCAGCTACCGAAGCCGCGTCTGACCGCGCAGCCCGAACCCGAACACCGCCAGCGCGCTCGTCGCGAACGCCGCCGCCACCGTCGCTGAAGCGCCGATGCCGTGAGCCGCGTAGAGGCGCGTCGACGCCAGGGACATGACCCCGCGCCCGATGGTGCCCGCGCCGATGGCCAGCCCGAGACCGGCAGCCGGCGCATTGGGCTGCAGCTCGACGATGAGCGGCATGCCCGACACCAGGGCGAACTCGAACCCGAGGACGAACAGCGCGAACAGGGGCAGCCCGACCCAGGGTCGGTGGCCGGCGACGCTCAGGGCGAGCGCGGTGGGGATCATGAGGGTGGCCCCGGCGCTCATGGCGTTGCGCTTGCCGATGCGATCGGTGAACCGGATCGTGCTCGTGGTGGCGGCCAGCTCCATGACGCCGAGCAGCACCGCGGCCAGGCCGATGACGGCGGGCGAGAACCTGAACGCGTCGCCCAGCCAGGCGCCGAACACGACGAAGCAGGTGTGGGCGGCGGTCATCAGCAACCCGAAGCCGACGACGCCCGACACCGTGACCCTGTTCAGTCGGAAGCGCACGCGCGGGGACGCCGCGGCGGGATGCGGTGCGTCGTCGCGCACGGTGCGATGGACGACGACGGCCATCACCGCGGCGGCCGCCCCCATCGACGCGTAGGCCCACCGCCACCCCGGACCGGCGACGACGAGGCCGAGGAGCGGCACGGCCACCAGCATCGAGCCGGCCCACGACAGTTCGATGAGCCCGAACACCCGGGCGCGGCGGTCGTAGCCGACGCGCTCCGACGCCCATGCGCTGAGCGCCGGGTCGTAGCACTGCTTGCCGAGCGCCACGGTCACGAACGCCGCGCCGATGGCCCACGGCCCGGGGCTGAGCGCGGCGCCGACGGAGCCGACGGCGATGATCACCATGCCGAGGGTCATCGACGTGCCGCGCCGGCTCCGGTCGAGGCGCCGGCCGATCAACGGGGCGAGCAGGCCGGTGAAGTCGCCCGCCGACACCGCCGTGCCCATCGTCGACAGGGGCACCCCGAGGCTGCGGGCGATCACGCCGAGGAACGGCACGACGAGCCGGTAGACCGTGTTGCCGATCGTGCGCCCGAACGTGAGCAGGGGCAGGCGCTCGCGCACCTCGTCGCTGAGGTCGGCGTCGAGGAGGGGCACGACGCCCCACCGTACCCGAGGAGCTAGACGAGGCCCTGGAACGCCTCCAGGCTGGGGCGGGGGTTGCGGTCGCGATCGAACAGGCCCCAGGGCACCGTCGTGCCGCTCCGGGGCTCGTAACCGTCGATCGCGCACCGGTGGAAGTAGCCGACGACCGGCACGCCCTCGCCGCGCAGCACGCGGAGCTGATCACCCGTCTGGCGCAACAGCTCACCGCGCCACTCGTCGTCGTCGGTGCCGACGCCGTGCTCGGCGACGAGGAGGGGCCGGTCGGGCAGCTCTTCGGCGACCCGGTGCAGGGTCTCGGCGAAGCCCTCCACCCAGGGTTGGCGGGCGTCACCGGGATAGTCGGCGAGGGGGCCCGTGGCGGGCACGTCGATGCCCCCGCGGTAGATCACGCCGACGAGATCGGCGGAGTCGCGCAGGTCGGGCACCTCCTCGATGGCCAGCCCGGGCACCGACACGACACCGTCGCGCAACGCCGACACGAGGGATCCCCACGTGGTCTCGTCCCACCGGCGGGCCCGGGAGCGAGCGGGGATGGTGGCGTCGGCGGCGTGGAGCGGGGCGAGCGCCACCGCGGTGGCCACCGGGGCCGGACCGCGCAGCTGTCGGTAGGCGTCGCGCCAGGCGAACCACGTGGCTCGCACCATCTTGGCGAACGTCTCGGGGTCGCGTCGGCCGGGCGGGCCGACACCGACGAGGTGGCCGGCGGCCGCCCATCCCACCGGGTCGAGCAGCGGGAACCAGCCGCCCACCAGGTCGCCGACGGCGGCGGCGGTCTCGTCGACGAAGCGCGGCCAGTGGCGGCTGCGGGCTTTGTCGTCGAGGAAGCCACCTTCGTCCACGAACCAGCCGGGCTGGCTGGCGTGATGGAGCGCCACCCACGGCGTGATGCCGACCGACGCGAGCGCGCCGAGGCGCTCGCGCTCGGCTTCGAGCGCTCCCTGGTGCAGCGCGCCGGCGCTGGGGTGGACGCGCGCCCAGTCGATGACGACGCGCACGTTCGTGACCCCGGCCGAGGCCAGCAGCTCGGCGTCGTCGTGCCAGCGTGTGGTCGCCCCGTTGCCCTGCCCCGACGACGGTGCGCGCCCGGTTTGCTCCCATCCGGCCCAGTCGGAGCCCTCGGCGGCGCCGAACGAGGCGAGCGCCGTGGTGGTGAGGCCCACGAGGAGCGCCGATGGGGTGGGGCGCTCGTCGGTCATCCGGGGACCTTAGGTGGAGGAGGCTCCGCTGCCGGTCACCAGCCGCAGCGGGGGTACGACCCTCGGCTGCAGGCGGTACACGGCGCCGACGGTCAGCACCGGGTCCACGCGCAGGTGCACGTCGACCATCATCTGGGGCACCTGACCCGACTCGACGGTCTCGACGCAGCGCTCGACGAGCCCACACGGATGACCCGGCACGTCGGCCAGCGCCAGCTGCACGGCGCCGCGCACGAGCGGGGCCCACGCCTGGTCGACCGCGAAGTAGAGCGTCACCCCGTCGCGCCCCCGGCTCGGCTCGGTCATGCGCACCAGCAGGCCCTCGATGCCGTCCCCTTCGGACGGGTCGGCTGGCGCCAGGAGCCAGCCGCGCCCCGGATGGACGAGCCAGGCGTCGCGGTCACCGACGGCGAGGTGGAGCTCGCGACGCCCCCCGCCGTCCCCGGTGACAGCGCCGGGGTCGGCGATGACCGCCACGGCGGCGACCCGGTGGCCGCTCGGCGACACGAGCCACCATGTGGCGTCGGCGTGGAGCGGACGCGACGTCGACTCCGATGGCACGACGACCACGTCCTGTGCGCCGGGGAAACGTCGGAACTCGACCGACGCGGTCGTGTCCTTGACGACGGCCACGACATCGACCGGCATGGCGGGCGCGAAGCGTCCGTGGTCGTCGGGTCGCGGGGCCATCGCACTCAACGTATGCATGGTCGCGATGGTCCGGTGACGGAACCCTGTCGCACGCCCGACGACCCGGAATTGACGTTCGTCCGGTGCCGATGAGGCTCGCGTCGCGATACATCAACTCAGTACAACTCGACGCAGCGGACCAGGCGGATGGACCCAGTTCAGGAAACGCTCGATGACCTCATCGACGGTGACATCGAGCTCACCGCCAACGTGCTCGGTGAAGGCCCCGTGCAGCAGCAGCTGGCCGAGCTCCTCGGGCTGGGACTGACGGCGCGCCCCGACGCCGACGATCCCACGCCGTTGGTGGTGCTGGCCGAGCGGGCGCCCGACGTGCAGGCCATCGCCCAGGCGCGCACCTGGGCGCCCATCCGTGCCGTGGTGGCGTGGGGGCTGCCGGAGTCCGCGTTGCTCCGCCTTCTCGACCTCGACGTACCCGTGTTGATAGGTCTTCCGACGAGGGCTCAAGTTCGCCTGGCGTTGGTCGACGGGAACGACGG
>JANPGL010000328.1:0-3927 GCA_031423915.1 Actinomycetes bacterium
GGGGCGCCGGGGGGGGGGTGGTGGGTGTGGTGCTGTTTTTTGTTGTGGAAGAGCAGCGACCAGACGCGACCGGCGCGCACCACGGCCGATCGTGACGCGTCACCGGGCACCCAGCGGTGCTCGGCGAACGACCGCACGAGCGCCAAGGTGCGCGCCAGGTACCCGGCCCCCAGCACGTAGACCCACCAGGGCACGTCGGCGACCCCGACCACGAACCACAGCAGCGCCGCGCTCGACGCGGCGTGCTCGATGACGTAGAGGCGCGTGCGACCGTCGCGGCGGGTGGCCCGGGCCAGGCGCACCCAGTACCGGATCGTCAGCGGTACGGGACCGAGCAGGGTGCGCCCCGCCAACGTGCGGTCGATGTGCCACCCGGTGCGCCGCACCCGACCAGCCGTCGCCCACCGCTCGGGCGTGACGTACGACGACTCGGGGTCGTCGACGGGGTCGGTCAGGTGCTCGTCGTGGTGGTGGACGAGATGCGAGTCGCGGTAGTCGCCGTACGGCACCCAGAGCGTGATCGGCACCGAGGCCAGCAGCCGGCAGGCCAGCCGGGATCGGAACGGGTGGCCGTGGATCACCTCGTGCTGCAAGGACGTGTGCCAGGCCCCGAACACGCCGAGGAGGGCCACCGAAACGGCCACGGGAAGGTGACGATGGGCCAGCACCACGGCCAGCCATCCGACGTGCACGGCTGCGGCCACCGCCAAGGTGGGCCACTCGGTGCGACCGAGCCTGGCGATGCGGCGCACGGTGCGGCGCCTCGCCCGCTCTGACCCTGTCGCTCGCCTCGGCACGTCGCTCCCCTCGTCGCCCCCACTCTCGGTCCCCGGCCGTCGGGGGACAAGGGGCATACGAGCACCATCGCGACGCAATGTTGCGCATCCGCAACGTCATGTCGTACAAGTACGACATGAACGAGACGAGGGTGGACGTGCTGCGCACGTTCCGGGAACGATTGGCGTTGGTCATCACCGATCTCGGCGGCGGGCGCACGGCCTTCGCCGAGCGGGCCGGCATCGATCGGACCACCCTTTCGCAGTTGCTCAGCTCGTCGAACCGACGGCTGCCGCGGGTCGAGACGCTGTTGGCCGTGGCCACCGCCTCCGGCTCGTCGCTCGACTGGTTGCTCGGGCTCTCGGGCGACGGCCCGGCGCGCACCGAGGTCCGACGCGAAGAGCAGGCCCTCTCCCGGCACGAGCTGAGCGCCATCGACGCCTCGCTCATCGGCTGGTACCAGGCGGCCGCCGGCACCAAGGTGCGCTACATCGCGTCGACCCTCCCCGATCTCTTGAAGTCGAACGCGGTGATCCGACACGAGGTCGCCCGCTACGCCACCACCCGGCCGGAGCAGAAGATGGAGACGGCAGCCGCCCGACTCGAGATGGCCCGGGCGCCGGGGAGCGACCTGGAGTGCTGCAACTCGGTGCAGGCCATCGAGGGGTTCGCGCGCGGCGAGGACATCTGGGCCACCCTCGACCCACGCAAGCGGCTCGAGCAGCTCGACCGGATGCTGGAGCTGACCGAGGAGCTGTACCCGCGCTTCCGCTGGCACCTGTACGACGGGCGCCAGCGTTACGCCGGGGCCGTCACGATCTTCGGCCTGGACCGAGCCCTCATCTACTTGGGCCAGCTGTACTTCCAGCTGTCATCGCACGAGCACGTGGTCGCCCTCGTGGAGCACTTCGACGACCTGGTCCGGGCCGCCGTGGTGCAGCCGCCCGACGTGCCGAAGCAGCTGCGTCGGCTGCACACCGAGCTCGTCGAGCAGATCTAGATGCGCCGACCAGCGGCGTCGCTCACGCGACCCGCGCCAGCTCGCCGGTCGGCTCGAAGGTGCCGGCGGTGGCGAGTCCGCGGGCGACGACCGAGAAGGCCCGGAGCCGCACGACCTCGGGAGCCGACCGGTCGAGCAGGATCTCGACGGCCACCGGGCTGACGAGGGAGCGCCGAGCCCGCAGCCCCATGGCGGCCAGCTCGGTCTCGAACCGCCCGACACCGGCCGCGGCGATCGCCTCGCCGAGGCGGGCCAGCTGCTGCTCATAGGTGGTGGTGACGGTCATCGGTGGGCTCCTCGTTGGGGTGGTACGGATCAACGTACGGGGACTTCGTCATCAGCAAAACCGAATATTCCGCATCGAGAAGATCAGGGTTGCTGATGTACCGGGTACCCTGTGACGATGGCCACCGACTCGATCCATCTCGCGGACGCCGACCTGCGCCACCTGAGCGCGCTGCGAGCGGTGGCCGAAGAGGGCACGTTCGGGCGGGCGGCGGCCCGGCTCGGCTTCACCCAGTCGGCCGTCAGCCAGCAGATCGCCACGCTCGAGCGGCTCGTGGGGGAGCCCCTGTTCGACCGGCCCGGCGGCCCCCGGCCCGTGACGCTGACTCCCGCCGGTCGGCTGCTGGTGCCCCACGCCGTCGCCCTGCTCGAACGTGTCCGCGCCGCCGAGGCCGACCTCGCCGGCCTGCGGTCGGGCCAGACGGGCACCCTGCGCGTCGGCACGTTCCAGTCGGTGTCGGTGCGCGTGCTGCCGCTCGTGCTCGCCGACCTTCACCGCGAACGCCCGAGCGTGAAGGTGCTGCCGTTCGAGCACGACGACCAGGAGGAGCTGCTGGCCCAGCTCAAAGGCGGCGAACTCGACCTGTCGTTCCTCGTCGAGCCGATCGTCGACGACTCGCTCGAGGTGCGCCGCATGTGCGCCGACCCGTTCGTGGTGCTGCTCCCGCTCGACTCCCCCATCCTGCCGGCCACGGGTCCGGTGTCGACCACCGACCTGCTCACGATGCCGCTCATCAGCCAGATGCCCAACATGTGCCAGACGCTGATCGAGAACGGGCTGGCCCGCCACGGCCGCCTCGACATCTCGTTCCGCTCGAACGACAACGCCGCCGTCCAGGCCATGGTGCGGGCCGGCGTCGGCCACGCCGTGCTCCCCTCGCTCGCCGTCGACCACGACGACGCGGCGGTGGCGATCCGTCCGCTCGATCCGCCCCTGGATCCGCGGGTCATCGTGCTGGCCAGCGTGCGGGGGCGACGCCTGCCGCCGGCCGCCGACGCCTTCGTCGAGCTCGCCACGGGCCGGTGCGCGGCGCAGGGCCACTCGGCCTGATCGGCGCGTATCACGGACGACCGAGTGGGTTCTGGTCGGGTGCGGGCGCGCCGCGCATCCGGGTCCCGCGGGCGGGACCCGGATGCGCCGGCGGCCCGACGAACCGCTACCAGGTGTCGATCATCGGCCGCTTCTTGCCCTCGCGAGGCGCAGGCGGCGGCGCCGTTTCGAGCGCGGCCACGATCAGCTTGCGCGTGTCGATGGGGTCGATGACGTCGTCGATCTCGAAGGCCGTGGCCGTCGAGAGCGCCTTGCCGTGCTGGTACATGCGAGCGACCATCTGCTCGTAGAGCGCACGGCGTTCCTCGGGGTCCTCCAGCGCGGCCAGCTCCTTGCGGTAGCCGAGCTTCACCGCACCCTCCAGCCCCATCCCGCCGAACTCGCCGGTGGGCCAGGCCACGGTGAACAGCGTGGCGTGGAAGCTCCCCCCGGCCATGGCCTGTGCGCCGAGCCCGTAGCCCTTGCGGAGCACGAAGGTCATGAACGGGATGGTGACGCTCGCGCCCGTCACGAACAGCCGGCTGCAATGGCGCACGAGCGCCGTCTTCTCGATCTCGGGCCCGACCATCATCCCCGGCGTGTCGCACAGGAACACCACCGGGATGTCGAACGCGTCGCACAGCTGCAGGAAACGGGCCGCCTTGTCGGCACCGTCGGAGTCGATGGCGCCGGCCAGGTGGGCGGGGTTGTTGGCGATGATGCCGATCGGGCGACCCTCCACCCGGGCCAGCGCGGTGATCATGCCGAGACCGAACGCGGCGCGCAGTTCGAGCACCGAGCCGGTGTCGCACATCGTCTCGATGACCCGGCGCAC
>JANPGL010000329.1:0-4426 GCA_031423915.1 Actinomycetes bacterium
TGCCCGGCGGAGGCATGGAGGACTTCTGATTCCTTCGGGGACCAGCGATCGAGCGATCGAGCGATCGATCGATCACACGTAGTGACGGTGAGGCCCGGGCATCCGCCCGGGCCTCACCGCGTGTGGCCGGGCGCGTTAAACCCTGTGCCCGAGGCACTTAACGCGGTACGCGCTTCGGGGAACCGGGCGTATGGTGCGCGCGTGGGCAGGGCCAGCAACGATCGGTTCCTCTCCCGCCTCGACGGTCGAGTGGGGGTGGGACGCGGCGAGGCTGGCGACACGGTGTGTGTCGCCAACCTGGTCATGGCGCGTCGCGCCACGACAACCGGGGCGTCGTTCGTCGCCACGTTGTCGAGCCCGTCGGCCATGCACGTGCCGTTCCTGGTGTGCACCCCGGCGGGTGATCTGGTGCGGCCTGCCACGGTTCTCGTGAACCAGACGGCACTGGTGACGCCGGTGATGACCCACCACCTGCGCGGCCCCGTGCAGCACGGCGTGGCCGAAGCCGTCGACGGATCGCCGGCGCTCCGTCAGCACTCGCCGTACCTCCACGGCGAGATGATGCTGCTGCTGGCGTTGCACCTGCCGCTGGAGCTCGGGTACGTGGAGCCGTCGTTCCCGGTCGACGCCCGCCTGCGCACCGCAGCCCGACTGGCGGCGAGCGAGGCCCTCGACAACGCCACCAACGGCCTGCCGTTCGCCGCGGTGGTGCCCGACTACGGCGTGCCCGCGCCGGCGCCTGCCGCTGCGGCGCGCTGATCGCCGACCCCGCGCCAGCTCACCACGGCGGCCAGCAACGACAGCGTCGCCGTCACCAACGCCACCCGGCGGAAGCCGTTCGTCAGGATGCCCGGGTCGTTGTAGCCGTCGCCGGTGATGCCGGCCACCGCCGGCAGCACCGCCACCGCCAGCAGTTGGGCGGCGCGGGCCACCGCGTTGTTGACTCCCGACGCCACGCCGGCGTGGCGGTCGTCGACGGCGCCGAGCACCGCCGCGGTGAGAGGTGCGACCGTGCACGCCAGGCCGAGACCGAACACCACGGCGGCCGGCAGCACCGTGGCGACGTATGTCGTGCCGGGCCGGATGCGGATCATCAGCAGCAGGCCGCAGGCGACCACGATCGGGCCGACCGTCATCGGCAGGCGCGCACCGGCGCGCTGCGCCCAGGCGCCGGCGCGGCCCGACAGCAGCAGCATGCACACCGTCACGGGCACCATGGCGAGCCCGGCCTCGAGCGGCGAGTACCCGAGCGACGTCTGCAGGTGTACGGCGAGGAGGAAGAACTGGCCGCCGAGCGCGGCATAGAGCACCAGCGTCGTGAGGTTGGCGGCGCGGAACCGCCGCGACGAGAACAGACCGAGGGGCAGCATCGGGTCGGCCCGCCGCGACTCGACCGTGACGAACCCGACCGCCGCCGCCACGCCGGTCACCGCGCCGAACACGACGAGCGCGTCGCCCCAACCCCGCGAGGGACCTTCGACGAGCGCCCCGGTGATGCCGGCCAACGCCATCGCGCCGAGCAGCGCGCCGGCCACGTCGACGCGCCGGCTGGCGCTGGGATCGGACGTCTCGGGCAGGACGCGCCTACCGACGGCGACGACCACCACGGCCAGCGGCACGTTGAGGAAGAAGATCCACCGCCATGAGGCGGCATCGACGAGCCAGCCGCCCACCAACGGACCGGCCAGGGAGGCGATGCCGGTGAAACCCGACCACAGTCCGATGGCGCGAGCCCGGTCGTCGGGGTGGAAGCTCGACTGCAGGATGGCCAGCGAGCCCGGCGTCAGCAGCGCGGCGCCGACGCCCTGCAGCACCCGGGCCGCGACGAGCGTGCCGACCGAGGGGGCCAGCCCGCACAGCGCGCTGGCCACCGTGAACCAGGCGACGCCGGCCAGGTAGGTGCGTCGGCGGCCGAACCGGTCGCCCAACGACCCGCCCACCAGGATCAGCGCGGCGAGCGAGAGCAGGTAGCCGTCGAGGATCCACTGCAGGCCCGAGGTGCTGGCGCCGAGGTCGACGCCGATGGGGCGCAACGCCACGTTGACGACCGTGGCGTCGAGGAAGCCGATGCCGGCGCCGAGCGACGTGGTGAACACCACCCACCGACCCCGCGCCGATGCGACCCGGAGGTCGGGTCGGGCGAGGTCGACGGGCACGCCTCGGTGTCTAGCCCACCGTGCCGAACTGGTCCACGACGAGGTCCGTGGCGCGCTGGGCGTACACGCACACCGCACCATCCGACGTCGGTGACACCACCAGGTTGGCGCGGGTGTCGCGACCGTTCACGTTGAGGTTGCTCGCCGTGGGCCGACCCTGCGAGCACGGATACACCGTCAGGAAGCCGGTGGTCGACGACTCGACGGCGGTGACGCTGAGCACGGCCGCCTTCGGCTTGCCGGGCACGTCGATGCGAAGGGTGGCGCCGTCGGCCAGCTTGACCCCGCCCGTACCGGTGCGGGTGTCGACGAGGCGCGTCGGCAGCTGGGCGCGGTGCTCGTCGCCCGCCGGAGCCACCCAGCCGTTCACGTCGAGCACCACGTCGACCGCCACGTTGCTCTGCACGCACACCGTGCCGTCGGCGGCCAGCTTCACGAACGCGGTGTTGGCCACGATCTCGCCCGGCTCCAGGTTGACGACCGATGTCAGCGCCGGCGCATCACACGGGAACGCCGCCAACCAGCCGGCGCTGCGGCCGGCGATGCCGGTGACGGTGAGCGCCACGCCCGTGGCGCCGGCGGGTCGACCCGCGACCGTCGCGGTCTGCACCGCGGTCGCCTTGCCGCCGGTGAGCGTGCCGCGCACCTTGTCTGCGCCGTTGCCGAAGCGGGTGTCGGCCAGACGTGTGGGCGCGATGGCCTGCAGGCGCCCGGTGGCCGTGGGCGACGTGTAGCCGAACAGGTCGACGACGACGTCGCTGCGGTTCTTCGTGTACACGCACAGGTCCCCGCCGCTGGTGGGTACCACGGCCATCGTGGAGCGCGACCCGACGCTGGCCACGTTGACGTTGCTGGTGCCGGGCAAGGTCTGGTCGCACCCGTACGCCGTGAGGAAGCCCGCGGTGCACGGGTTCGTCGACGTGAGGTTCACCAGCACCGACGTGGCGTCGTCGGGCACGATCCCGGCGAGCGGCACACGCAGCGCACGGCCGGCCTCGACCACGTCGCCGGCGCGGGTGTCGATCAGCCGTCGGGGTGCCACGAGCGCGACGCCGGCGGCGGTCGTGTCGAGCGAGGTCGTGGTGACCGCGGCGGTCTCGCCGCGCACCTTGGCGTTCGTCGCGCAGCGGCCCGGCGCGATCTGGTCGAGCGTGGTGCGCAGCCAGCCGCCCAGGCCGGTGGCGCCGGCGAGGGTGAGGTGCACGCCGTCGGATTCGAACCAGGTGGGGTGCTTGTGGCCCTCCGCGTCCCAGTCGGCCAGCACGAGACGGTCGCCGTAGAGCTGCGCCTTCTCGGCCAGGATGCGGTTGTTCGAGAGGTACGTGGTGTCGTTCGACGCGTACGTGGGCCCCACGTAGCTGACGTCGGTCATGAACGTCAGCCAGATCACGCGCTTCACACCGAGCTGTTGGGTGAGCGCCATGAACTGGTCGACGGCGCCGCCGAAGACGACGCCCGAATCGTCGTAGCCGATCATGGCGACGACGGTGTCGCCGAGATCGGCGGCATTGGCCTGGAGCGCCTCGAGCGCGTTGATCGGCGCGTAGCCCTCGCGCCCACGGCACGACAGGCCGATGACGCGTCGACACGACTCGGCGTCGACGATTGCGTCGTACGGCGCCAGCGTGGCTTCCGTGTGGTACCAGCGCATGGCGGCCAGCGTCGAGTCACCGACGAGGTAGACGCGGTTGGACCGGTCGAACGCGCTGGCGGGCGCGGCGAACAGGGCGAGGCCGCCGAGGACGGCCAGTGGAGCGAGTGAGAACGCGAGAATGCGACGGAACATTTCGGGGGATACCTCCGGCGGTGTCTACCCATCGGCAAGGTGGTTCGAACCTATGAGTGATTCCTCAAGGAATCGTCTGCGGACGCCGTGAATTCGGCCAGGAAACGTCGAGGGCGCATCCCCGGGCCTGCCAGCATGGACGGGTCGCTCGGGGAAGGTCGTTGTGCACATGAAGACTGATTCGTTCATCGACGGAGCCTGGGCGGGAGCTGAGCATCAGCTGACGGTCGTCGATCCGGCGACCGAGCAGCCCTTGGCCGAGGTGGCCAACGCCTCGGTCGCGGATTGCCTCGCGGCGGTGCACGCCGCCGACCGCGCCTTCGCGTCGTGGCGCCAGACGGCGCCGCGCCAGCGTGGCGAGATCCTTCGTCGCGCCTTCGAGCTGATGATGACGCGCCAGCGCGACCTGGCCGAGCTGATCTCGCGCGAGAACGGCAAGGTCCTGGCCGACGCCATGGCCGAGGTGGCGTACGCCGCCGAGTTC
>JANPGL010000330.1:0-2802 GCA_031423915.1 Actinomycetes bacterium
GTCGGTCCCAGCGCAGCCACACCTGGGCGAAGGCATCCTGCACCAGGTCCTCGGCGGTGGCCGGCACGTCGACGAGCGCCAGCGCCAGGCGCACCGCGCCCGGGTAGGCGCGCCGGTAGAGGCTCGTCGGGTCGTCGACCGTGGCAGCCTCGACGACCTCACCCTCCACCCGTTCGACCATCACCCCCTCCGATCCCCGGGTGCCCCGCCGGGTTTAGCGCCTCCCGGGTCGGGTTCCGGCCACATGCGGCTCGAACCCGACCCAATGGGCCCGGTCGCCGCTGGCGGTCCGAGGTTTGGACGCGGCAGGCGGTCTGATCGCCCGATCCGACCGAAGTGGGCGTGGGGAGCGGGGCGCTGCGGGGTCGGAGGGGGTCGCGTAACGTGGGGCGCCTGGGGACCGGGAGGCAACCGATGACCGACGTGATGCCGCAGCGCGCGGGGATGCTGGATCTGACGGCCAAGTACCGCAGCGACGAGGGCGAGTTCTTCTTCTCGGGCATCCAGGCGTTGGTGCGCCTGCCGTTCGAGCAGCTGCGCGTCGACCGGGCCGCCGGGCACCGCACCGCAGCGTTCGTGTCGGGCTACCAGGGCTCGCCGCTCGGCGGCTACGACCGCGAGCTGCTCAGCGTGAAGGCGCTCCTCGACGAGCTGCACATCGTGCACACCCAGGGCATCAACGAGGAGCTGGCCGCCACCAGCGTGATGGGCAGCCAGACCGCCATCACCTACCCGACGGCCCGCTACGAGGGCGTCCTCGGCATCTGGTACGGCAAGGCGCCCGGCCTCGACCGCGCCGGCGACGCCATCCGCCACGCCAACTACGCCGGCACGGCCGCGCTGGGCGGTGTGCTGGCGCTCACGGGCGACGACCCGGCCTGCAAGTCGTCGACGCTGCCGTCGGGATCCGAGGCCACGCTGGCCGACCTCCACCTGCCGGTCATCTCGCCCGGGAACGTGCGCGAGATCCTCGACTTCGGCCGCCACGCCATCGCGCTGTCGCGATCGGTAGGCCTGTGGTCGGGGTTCAAGATCGTCACCGCGATCGCCGACGCCACGGGCTCGGCCGACGTCGACCCCGGTCGTATCGTGCCGGTGATCCCCGAGATCGAGTACCTGGGCAAGCCGTACCGGGCCCGCATCGAGGGCAACTTCGTGGGCGCGTCCAACGACATCGAGCGCGAGATCTACGAGGCCCGCCTGCCGCTCGCCCGGGCGTACGCCGCGGCGAACCCGGCGCTCAACCAGGTGACCGTCGATCCCGACGACGCCTGGCTCGGAATCGTGGCCTCGGGCCGCACCTACTACGAGGTGATCGAGGCGCTTGGCGCGCTCGGCTTCACGCTCGATCAGCTGCGCCAGCGCGGCGTGCGCCTGCTGCGCCTCGGCATGGTCCACCCGCTCGATCCCGGCATCGTTCGACGCTTCGCCCGTGGCTTGGGTGAGATCCTGGTGGTGGAGGAGAAGCGGCCGTTCCTCGAGACCGCCATCCGCGACATCCTGTACGGCACGGCCGACCAGCCGCGCGTCATCGGCAAGCGCGACCCCGACGGTCGCCCGCTCGTGCCCCACCACGGTCAGCTCGATGCCGACCTGCTCGCCGCCCCGCTCCGCGCCCGCCTGGCGCAGCGGCTCGAGCTGCCCCCGGTCGTCGAGCTCCGGGCGACGCGCTCGCTCATCCCGGTCGACGCCAGCCGCACGCCGTTCTTCTGCTCGGGCTGCCCGCACAACACGTCGACGCAGGTGCCCGACGGCGCGCTCGTCGGGGCGGGCATCGGCTGCCATGGCATGGCCACCCTCATGGACCCCGCGCGCGTCGGCACGATCATGGGCATGACCCAGATGGGCGGCGAGGGCTCGCAGTGGATCGGCATCGAGCCGTTCGTCGACACCCCGCACCTCATCCAGAACCTGGGCGACGGCACCTACTTCCACTCGGGCTCGCTGGCGGTGCGAGCGGCCGTGGCCGCCGGCAGCAACATCACGTACAAGATCCTCTACAACGGCGCGGTGGCCATGACCGGCGGGCAGGACCCGGCGGGCGCCATTGCGGTGCCCGAGCTGGCCGGCACGCTCGTGCTGTCGGGTGTGAAGCGGGTGATCGTCACCACGGACGAGGTCGAGAAGTACAAGGGCGTCCGCCTCCACGACGGCGCCGAGGTGTGGCACCGCGACCGCATCATCGAGGCCCAAGAGACGCTGGCCAAGGTTGCCGGCGTCACGGTCATCATCCACGACCAGCAGTGCGCGGCCGAGAAGCGACGCGACCGCAAGCGCGGCAAGGCCGTCGACCCGGCCATGCGCATCGTCATCAACGAGCGCGTGTGCGAAGGCTGCGGCGACTGTGGTGCGGCGTCGAACTGTCTGAGCGTGCAGCCGGTCGAGACCGAGTTCGGCCGCAAGACCCGCATCGACCAGTCGTCGTGCAACAAGGACTACTCGTGCATCAAGGGCGACTGCCCGTCGTTCCTGACGGTGGTGCCGCGCAAGGCGGCGGCGAAAGCGTCGAGCGACCCGGCCAAGGCCCGGCGCGAAGGCGGCGGCCGGCGCCGGCCGAAGCTGGACGCGTCCGCGCTGCGCGAGCCGACGCCGCTGTTCGCGGGCGACGAGGTGACCGTTCGCATGCCCGGCATCGGCGGCACCGGCGTGGTGACGGTGAACCAGATCCTCGGCACGGCGGCCATGCTCGACGGACGGCACGTGGCCGGCCTCGACCAGACGGGTCTGTCGCAGAAGGCCGGGCCGGTCGTGTCGGACCTGCGCATCAGCCGCACGCCGGTCGAGGGCGCCAGCAAGGTGACC
>JANPGL010000331.1:0-7052 GCA_031423915.1 Actinomycetes bacterium
GCTACCGGCGCGATCGGCTCGGTCTCGGGCGGCCGCAGCGGTCATCGGCGCGTGGCGACGCAGACGAGGTTCTTGCCCGCCGGCACCCGTCCGAGCACACGTTCGCTCGCTTGCATGGCGGGGACGAACACGCGGTCGAACGCCCACATCGACCCGGTCGAGATGCTTGACTTGTTCAGCAGGCGGTAGTTCAGCCAGTACGGCACGACGCCGAGCCGGTCGACGAAGCCGAGGTGGTCGACCACGAAGCCGGAGTCGGTCACGAGCCGGCGCAGCTCATCCTCGGCGTAGCGGCGGAAGTGACCCGACTTGGCATCTATCGGGCCGTAGAGCCACGGGAGCGCCGGCACGAAGATCGACAGCGTCCCACCCGGGCGGAGCGCGTCGGCCGCGGTCTTCAGTTCGCCGGCGTGATCGCCGATGTGCTCGAGCACGCTCACGTAGATAACGAGATCGGCCGGCGCGTCGAGCTCGAGCCGGTGCCCTTCCAGCGTGCCCTGCAACGCCTGCACGCGGCCGTTGCCCGCGAACTGCTCGGCGAGTGCGCCGTAGTTGGCCGCGTCGGGCTCGATGGCCGTGATGTGGGCGCCGGGGTACCGGTCGAGGAGCACCTCGGTGACACCGCCGAGGCCGGCGCCCACCTCGACGATCCGCTCGATGTGGTCGTCGGCCACGCCGGCGAGCGCGGAGTCGACCACGAAGCGGTTCCAGCGCGTCGCCTTGGACAGAAGCGCGATCTCCTCGGTGGCGAGGTAGGGCGCCTCGTGCCCGTCGCCGGTGTAGCGGCGGCGCTCCTCGCGCAGGCTGGGCAGCGACGAGAAGTAGCGGAAGACCTCGCGACGGTTGAGCTTCGACTGCCCGCCGTAGCGCGGACGGAACTCGATCGGCACCTCGGTGATCGTGTAGCCGGCCGCCTCGGCGAGCGCGACGGTGGTGCTGAAGAAGCTGTAACCGCTGTAGCGGTTCGAGCCGGTCGAGAGCAGGAAGCGGACGAGGCGCGGCGAGTACACGCGAAAGGACGTGGTGGCGTCCTTGACCTGGCGCGTGCCCGTGGCGAGACGGAACACCCAGTTGCCGAAGCGCGACCCGAGGGCCCGGCCGAACGACGTGCCCGGCGCCCGCCCGCCGCGCGTCCACCGGCTGCCGATGACCAGGTCGGCCTGGCGGGCGACGAACGCCCGGTGCAGCGTCGGCAGATCGGTCGGGTTGTGCTGACCATCGCCGTCGAGCGTGACGATCTCGTCCGGGTCCTGCTTCAACGCTTCCGCCAGCCCGCGGAGCATCGCCTGGCCGAGCCCGTCCTTCTTGCCCCGGACCAGGGTCAGGTCGATGCCGATGCGCTCGGCGCAGTTGCGGGCGATCTCCCCGGTGCCGTCGGGCGACTCGTCGTCGACGATGACGACCGTGGTGGTCACGCCGGCCAGTTCCAGGCGCGCCGCTGCTTCGCGGACCTCGCCGAGGACGGCCGCGATGGAGTCGGCCTCGTTGTACACGGGTAGCACCACGACGAGGCGCTTGGCCTCGGCGGACGCCAGATGGTGGGGTGTCGGTTCGTTCATGGTCTCGCAGTGCGGCAGGCCGACAGCTCGGTCGTGAGGGGCTCGCAGCGCAGCGCGATCGGCGTCTCGGCTCCCTTTGGTAGCACATAGAGCACGTCGTCGGCGTACGTGCCCTGGACGAAGGCCCGGGCTTCCGTGGTGCAGTTGCGCTCGACGTGTTCGGGCGACAAGCGCGCCGTGTAGCCCGAGTTCACGGAGAGCCCGGCCACGGACGCGGCGAGCAGCGCGTCCCCGAGGGCGCCGAACGAGCCGTACTCCTGGGCGTAGCAGCCCGGGATCACCACGGGCGGCTGGAACTGCACTGAACGGGCACCGGTGTCCCGTTGCGCCTCGAACACCCGGAGCGCGCCGTCGTACTGGATGGTCTCGGTCGGTCGGACCAGCGGTGTCCAGGGCACGACGTCGGCCACCTGCAGCCCGACGGCTGCGGTGAGCACCACAGCGGCGACCCGCATCCGCGCTACGAGCAGGTATGCCGCGCCGACGAGGAGTGCCAGCCACAGCGCCATCCAGACGAACCGGCCATTCACCCGGAACAGCGCCGTCAGTGACGAGAACGGGTCGGTGAGCCGGTCGAAGCGCAGGATCGTGCGCCCGAACAACCGGACGTCGGGCAGGAGGGCGTAGAGGGTCACGAGGCCCACGCCCAGCCCGAACCAGCGCAGGGCGGCGCGGTCAGCGGGGTGCGTGGCGTCGAACGGCCCGGGCTCGCCCACCGCCAGGCGCCAGGCGCGCGTGCGCCGCTGGCGCAAGGTGACGACGATGCCGTAGCCGGCTACGAGCGCGGCACCGAGGCCGAGGTAGCCGTACCCGCCGACGGCGCCGGCCGTGCTCGGCAGATCGGCGACGAACCGGGACTGTGCATCGGGGTCGAGCACGGTGCCGAGGTCGCCCGCGTAGTCGCCGAAGCCGGTGCTGCCGAGCTTGCCGCCGCCGCCCAGGTATCCGAGGGCCACGCTGATGACGACGATCGCCGCCAAGGCGGTGAGCACCTTGCGCACGAGCCACCACGGTCGGGTTCGCAGGAACGCGAAGTCGGGGGCGAGCGCGGGTAGGGCGACCATCGGGATCAGGTAGGGCTGCACGGCAGCGGCGACGCAGATCGGGCCGAGTCCCGTACCTCGGCGGCGCGTCTGCTCGAAACGTCCGCCGAGGAACGTCGGGCAGCGCCGGAGCGCCCCGGTGAGAGCCCATACCAGGATCCAGTGCTGCATGAGCGCGGGGTGCACGTACTGGATGTTCCAGAACGGGGCGATCACGAACACCGCGCCCGCGGCCAGGGTGACGGCCTCCCGTGCCGCCCAGGGAACGTCGACGCGGACATGGTCACAGAAGCGCGCGACCGCGTTGAACGTGCCCAGGAACGCCACGAAGAGCATCAGCCCGACGAGCTGCACCGGGCGACCCGGCAGGATCGCCAGCAGTAGGCGGTAGAGCGGCATGAGCGCCGGCACCGAGTCGGTCTTGGCCAGGCTCGTCCCAGCGGGCGCCAGGTAGCCGGGCACCTTGGCCAGCGGCAAGCTCAGCAGGGGTGCGCCACGCAGGAAGTTGGGCGATACGAGGTACGTCGTCCAGTCGTCGCCGACGAGCAGGCGGGCGACCTTCACCGGGTTCAGGTAGGTGAAGCGGTGGTAGCGGCCAAACAGCAGCGTCGGCACCACGAGGCGGACCGCCAGTTGGACGGCGTGACGGGCCGTCCACCAGTGGCGTAGCCGATGGGCAACCGATGTGCCGTCGCCGGGGGCAGGGTCGGCGCCGCCGTCGGCCGGCGCGAGGGCGGTGACGTCGCCGGGCTGTGCCTCGACGGTCACGGCCGGCCCCCGAGGCCCGGGTCGTCAGGCGAGACGCCGACGTAGCGGAGGCGCTGCTCGAGCCAGGCCACGCGGCGCTCGAGCGCCTGGGTGCGGTGGTTGGCGCTGTCGTACGCATGGGCGAGGTGGCGGGCGTGGTCCTGCAGCTCGCTCACCGTCACCTTCTCGTACTGGTCGAGCACGCTGGCCGGCGCCGCGAGGGTCTCCATCAGGTCGGGGGCACCGTCGGCGACGTAGAAGCGATTGAGGCCGTCGAAGAGCGCCAGCCGGTAGCCCGCGGCGACCAGGATGGGCTCCCAGGAAACGTGGGTGGACCCCTCGATGTACGGCGCCAGGCACTCCACCACCACGACGCGCGGGCGCCAGCGCGTCCAATCACCCGAGGCGAGCACCGCGTGTTCATGTCCCTCCACGTCGACCTTCAGGAAGTCGATCACCGTTCCGGCCGGCACGTTGCGATCGAGGAGCTCGGCCAGAGTGAGGGTCTGCACGACCGAACGCGAGAATGGCACCCCGTCGGATGCGTGGGCGTCGGCCACCGAGGTGACGAGCGTGGAGTGCCCGATGAGGTCGGGCGGGCCGGTCCACATGTCCGCCAGCCCCGTTTGCGTCGAGATGGCGGCCTGCACGTTGACATCGCGCCCGCGTTCGCGCTGGAACAGGGCGATGACCTCGGGCACGGGGTCGACGTTGATGCCGTGCCAGCCGCGCAGGTAGAAGAGCTGGGTCACCGAGTCGTCGCGGGGGTGGAACGCGCCGATGTCGACGTAGAAGCCATCGCGGTGGCGCAACCCGCGGGCCAACACGACGTCCTCGCCGTTCTGCGCGTACGAGACGAGCAGGCCGTGCGGGCGCTCGTCGGAAGCGGGCGGCGTGTCGTCGGAGGCGACGGGTGCAGCCTCGACGTCGGCCGGGAGCGGTGCCGGCCCCTCGACGGCGGGCGCCTGACGCTCGGGCTCGGCCGTTCCGGCCCGCTCGGCGAACACCCACTGGTCGTCGGGCGTCGGCAGGGCGGGGAGCCGGTTGGGGCGGCTGCCGAACAGCTCGTGGGCCCGCGCCGTGAGCCGATCGGTGGTCGGGCCGTGACCGACGAGGTCGAGGCCGATGAGCAGGTCACCGATGCCATCGACGAGCATCTGGCGCGTGCGCGACGCGCCCTGGCCGGCGACGAGGCGCACGATGGTGTCGGCGTAGTGCCGCGGCGCGCACACCTGGTCGATGTAGTCGAGCGCGGCGACCCGACCGCGAGCCTGGCGTTCGGGGTCGTCGAGCCACCAGGTGATGGCGTCGGCCACGTCGTCGGCGGTGGGGGGCGCGGGGACGCGTCGCACCGCCACGTCCGTCACCTCGCCGTACATGCCGTGATCGACCGCCACGCACGGCAGGCCGTGGGAGAAGGCGTCGAGCAGGCCGGCCGACGCCGCCTCGAGGCATGGGTCGCGCAGGACCACGGCCACGCTCGACGCGGCGCGCAGCTCGTCGAGCGTCGGATCGTCGACCGGACCGAGGAACCGCACGGCGTGCTCGATGTCGAGCCGGTGGGCCTGGCGCCGAAGGTCCTCCATCGTCTGCACGGTGCCCGCGCCCACGATGGCGAGGGTCGCCCGCCGCCACAGGCCGCGCTTGCCGAAGGCCTCGATGACGAGGTCGGTGCGCTTGTTCGGGTTCAGCTGGCCCGCCTGGATGACGATCGGTCGGTCGGTAGGCACCGGCACCAGCCCGTATGAGCGCGGTGCGCCGGCGGCCGCCGGTGCGGCCACGGTGGGCAGCCCGACGACCGCCACGTCGCCGAGGTACGTCATGGCGACCCGCCCCGCGGCGAAGTGGGAATGGGTCACCACGGCGCTGGCGGTGCGCAACGCCGATGCGAGCATCGGCACTCGCTCCGCCGCGCCGGGGTTACCGGGCCAGCCGTGCGGACGCGCCAGCTCGCTCATCACGAACGTGGCGTCCTCGTCGCTATCCGTGCGGCGCAGCTCGTTCGTCAGCCAGTCGAAGCCGTGTTCGACGGCCATGCCGTAGAACAGGTTGGCCAGCGACACATCGTGCAACGCGACGATGCCGGGCACCTGCCAGGCGGCCTCGAGGATGCGACCGTGGTAATCGGCGTGGTCGCCGATGCAGTACACGACGGCGTCGTAGCGCTCGAGCGCGACTTCGCAGCCCGGCACCATCTCGCGTTGGCCGGCCACGTACGAGCGGCCCCGGGCGGTGGACGGGAACCAGACGTCTACGTCGACGCCGGCGAGGCGCAGCGCGCCGACCACGAGCTCGCTCTTGGCGGCGATGGCGCTGCGGTCGGCCATGGGGGTGCACCAGGCGAGCCTCACGACGTCAGCACCTCGCACACATGGTCCCAGCTGAGGCCGAGCTCGTCGACGAGCGCCAGCCCGCCGGTGCCGAGCTTGGCCGCCAGGCCGGCATGGGCGCGCAGCTGGTCGAACGCCTCGGCCACCGCGCGCGGGTTGGGGTCGCACACGAAGCCCGACCGCCCGGGCCGCACGACCTGCAGCAGCCCACCGGCGTCGGACACCGTTACGACGGGCTTTCTCGCCGTCATGCCCTCGACCGTGACGTACCCGTACGAGTCCTCGTCGATCGGCAGGTAGACGACGCCGAGCGCGTCGGCGAGCAAGTCACCCTTGTGTTCCTCGGTGATGAAGCCGGGTGTGAACGTTACGCGGTCGGCCAGGCCGTGCCGCTCGATGAGGCCGCGCAGCTTGGCCACGTCGGCCTCGCTCTCCGGGGGACCGGCGATGACGAGCTTGACGTCGGTGGTGGTGTGCGCCATCGCCTCGACGGCCAGCCACTGGCGCTTCGCATCGTTGACGCGCCCGATGGCGAGCACGTAGTCGCCGTAGCGTTCGTGGCGGAGGAACTCGTCGTGGGTGAGTGGTGGGTGGAGCACCTCGGCGTCGAAGCCGTTGTAGGTCTTGAGCCGGTAGGCCGTGGTGGCCGCGTTGCAGAAGATACGGCGGGCGTCACGCAGGCACAGGGCGTCGGCGCGCTCGATGATGGCGCGCAGCTCGTCGCCATTGCCCGGTCCGTAGCCGTGCTCCGTGCCCCACAGGTCGTAGACCTGGCGGAACTGGTGCAGGAGCCACATGACCTTGTGGTCGTGCGGCACGAGGTAGGCCGGGAACTTGAACGCGATGACGCGGTCGGCGCCGTGGATGACCATGGCGCGCGCCGCGATCATCGAGTCGACGATGGCCTCGGGCGACGACCAGTCGAACGGGATGCGGACGAGCTCCACGTCGTGGCCTCGTCGCTCCAGCTGGTGGACGAGCGCTTCCGCCAGGAGCTCGGCGCCACCCCGCTGGAACGGCGCGGCATTGTTGACGACGGCGATCTTCATGCCAGGAGGGCCTCGACGACGTGGTCCCAGTCGAGCCCGAGCCGGCGCAGCGCGTCGGTCTGGGCGCCGCCCAGGCGGCGGGCGTGCTCGCGATCGACGAAGAGCCGGTCGATGGCTTGGCCGAGCGCCTCGGGTGACGGGTCGCACACGGCGCCGTTGACGTCATCGACGACGAGCTCGAGCACACCACCCGCGTCGGAGACCGTGACGACCGGTTTGCCGGCCGTGGCACCCTCGAGAGCGGCGTAGCTGTACGAGTCCTCGTCGACCGGCAGCGACAGCACGGCGAGGCTGTTCCCGAGCAGCTCGGCTTTCCGTTCGTCG
>JANPGL010000332.1:0-2129 GCA_031423915.1 Actinomycetes bacterium
CGGCCGGGAGCTCCTTGAGCTTGCCCGCCTTCGCCTGCACGCCCATGAGACCGGGCTGGGGGAAGTCGATGACGTCGGGGGCGTTGCCGCTCTCGAGGCGGACCTTCACGTCGGCCTCGAAGGTCTTGGTCCCCTCCCACACGACGTCGACGCCCGTGCAGTCCTCGAACGGCTTGACCGCGGCGTCGATGGCCGCGATCTCCTTGACGTCGTCGTTCGGCGAGAAGAGCGTGACCTTCTTGCCCTTGTACTGACCGGTGCACTTGATCGCGCCGTTCAGGAGTCCGCCGCTTGCGGCGGCCGTCGTGGCGCCGCCCGAGGCGGCCGTCGTGGCCGAGCCCGAGGCGGCCGTTGTGGCGGAGCCCGCCGCCTTCGTCGTGCTCGATGCTGCGGACGAGCCGCCGCTGCTGCTGCCGCACGCACTGGCGAACACTGCTGTCGCCGCTGCGAGCACCAATAGGCGCTTGCGCTTGATCATCTGGGTACTCCCCCTTGCCGGTTCGGGGGGCCCTAGGCTGCCGCGTGTTCTGCGGCCCGCCACCCCCCGGTGGAATGGTCATGGAACTTCGTGGAAAGTTCGAGTGTAAACTAGCACGAGCGGACAGGCAGGGGAAGGTCTTCATGAGACCGACACCTTCGGCACGGCGCCGGCCGCATTCAACGGGGGAGCACCAGGGTGGCAACGATCAGCCTCGACAAGATCGACAAGGTCTACGAGAACGGCTTCCACGCCGTCCACGAGCTCAGTCTGGACATCGACAACGGCGAGTTCCTGGTGCTGGTCGGACCGTCGGGCTGTGGAAAGTCCACGGCGCTGCGCATGATCGCCGGCCTCGAGTCGATCACGTCGGGGACGCTCCGCATCGACGACGCCGACGTCACCAACGTCGAACCGAAGGACCGGGACATCGCCATGGTGTTCCAGTCGTATGCCCTCTACCCCCACCTGTCGGTACGGGACAACATCGCCTTCCCGCTCATGCTGCGCAAGGCCCCCAAGGCGGAGATCGCCGAACGCGTGGCAGAGGCCGCCCGGATCCTCGATCTGACGGAGAACCTCGACCGCAAACCCGGCCAGCTCTCGGGCGGCCAGCGCCAGCGCGTGGCCATGGGCCGCGCCATCGTGCGTCAGCCCAAGGCGTTCCTCATGGACGAGCCGCTGTCGAACCTCGACGCCAAGCTGCGCGTCCAGATGCGCGCCGAGATCTCGAAGCTGCAGCACGACCTCGGCGTCACGACGGTGTACGTCACTCACGACCAGGTCGAGGCCATGACCATGGGCCATCGGGTCTGCGTGCTGTCCCGAGGGATCCTCCAGCAGGTGGCCACGCCCCAAGCGCTCTACGACTCGCCCGACAACCTGTTCGTCGCCGGCTTCATCGGCTCGCCCCCCATGAACCTGCTCCAAGCGGTGTTCACGCGGGCCGACAACGGGGGCACGCTGACCCTGGGCGGTCAGACCCTTCCGGTGCCGGCGAGCGTGCTCGCCCAGCGCCCGGCGCTCGCCAACTACGACGGTCGCACGATCGCCGTGGGCATCCGGCCGGAGCACGTCGAGGATGCCGCGTTCGACACCCGCCAGGGCGAGCTGCTGGGCCTGGTCGAGGTGCACGAGGGCCTCGGTTCCGAAGTCATCCTCCACGTCACGATCGACGCGCCGCCGGCCGCCGACCCGGCCATGCGGGCCGAGGCGATCCAAGGCCGCTTCCTGGCCCGGGTGAACCCGCGCACGACGCTGCGTGCCGGCGACTCCGCGCGCCTCGCCGTCGACACCTCCGCCATCCACGTGTTCGACATGGAGAGCGGTCAGGCCATCCGCGGCTGAACCGCACCCACGCGGCCCGGCGCGGCCGTCAGGCCGCCAACCACACGGTGGAGTCTGCGGGCACGACGGCGGCGTCGTGCGCGTTCGGGGCCGTGCTCAGCACGAGCGATCGGCCCGCGACCCAGCCCGCCGGCAGCGACACCGGCGCGGGCGTCGGGTTCGTGACGACGAGCAGCCCGTCGCCACGGTCGAACGCCACGGCGCCCTCGAGATCTCGCCACGCGACCGAGTGCACGGGCGCGGCTCGGTCGCGTGGCGAGATCTCGAGGGCACCGTGGCGTTCGACCGTGGCGACAGGCTGCTC
>JANPGL010000333.1:0-9945 GCA_031423915.1 Actinomycetes bacterium
CTCGACACGGATCGGCAATGCTTCGCGCACGTCCGCACGCTACGTCCCGCATCACGGCTCGATCGTGCGATCCGCACTGCGATATCACCGCCACGCGATCGCGTGGGACAGAGCCACACGCGACAGCACGAAACGGCACGCAATGACACGCGTCGATACGAGGCGTCACGCGAAGAAGTCCGCTCCGTTGTGGCACGTTCGTGGCACGCCGGGGTGCTTCGTCGACCGGGAGCGGGTGTGGATAACGCTCTGACCAGGAGCCGAGTGAGTGGAGACGATGGGATTCGAACCCACGACTTCCTGCTTGCAAAGCAGGCGCTCTAGCCAACTGAGCTACGTCCCCGAGACGCGATCCTGAAGGTTAGCGGGTGCCGGCCACGACGCCCCGCTGGGTTGGAGGATAAGAATGCCGCCCGTGAGGATCAGCGGGCTCGCCAGCCGTCGTCGGGCAATGGTCGTGCTCGGCACCGCGGCGGTGACCTTGGGCGCCTGCGCCTCGGCGACCCGGCCGGAGGCCCGGCTCACCGCCACGTCCCCGGTGGCGGCACCCGTGTCGACCACCGCCGCCGCGCCGACGCTCGATGCCAAGGCCGTGCTGGCGGCCACCAAGCGGTCGGTCGCCTTCATCACCGCCCCCGACGGCAGCTCCGGCAGCGGGGTGCTTCTCCCGTCGGGCTACGTGGTCACCAACGCTCACGTCGTCCAGCCGTTCTCGGAGCTGACGCTCACGTTCGCCGACGGCCCCAGCATCAGCCGGGTGCCCGTGAAGGGGGTCGATGCGTGGACCGACATCGCGCTCCTCGGCCCGATCACGACCGACCAGCCGAAGCTCCCCATCGACACCGCTCGCACCCTCGAGCAGGGCGATGCCGTCTTCCTGGTGGGCTACCCGAGCGAGACCGAGCGCCGCCCGACACCCACGATCACCTCGGGCATCCTGTCTCGCGTCCGTGAGGTCGGGTCGTTCGGCTTCACCTGGCTGCAGACCGACGCCACCATCTCCGGTGGCCAGAGCGGCGGGGCGTTGGTCGACGACCGCGGCCACCTGGTCGGCATCTCGGGATACTCGATCGACGGCTTCTCGATCGCGCTGGCCGCCGCCGACGTCGACGAGTCGGCTCGGGCCATCGTCGACGGCAAGGGCAGCACCTACCGCAGCCTCCCCAAGGGCCCCGGCACGACGAGCGGCACGCTGCGACTCGACGAACGCTTCCCGGCCCGGCGCCTCTACGTGCCCCCGTCGTCGCGTGAGCGCACCCTGACGCTGCGGCTCGCCGACCCCGCCGCGCCGTTCCAACTCGTCGACCTGTTCGACGGCACGACCTACGGCACCAACGGTCTGGCGGAGGAGGCGTACCTGGCCACCCTCCCGCCCGACGCCCAGGCCAAGGCCCGCGAGGACGTCGGCGACATCGCCAAGCCCGACGCCACCGGCACCTACACGCTCACGGTGCCCGCCGACATGTACACGGTCGTCGTGGTGGGCCCGTACACCGGCCCGGCCGCAGCGGCGCGCGACATCGCCTACACCACCGGCATGGGCGTGGTCGAGGTCGACGGGTTCGACGGTGTCCGCACGGTGCGCTCCGGCGACCGGATCGAAAGCGTGCTCGACGGCTTCGACAGCGAGCACGCCTTCGTCGTCGACCTGGCGAAGGGTCAGCGCCTGCCGCTGCTCCTGGTCGCACCGCTCGGCCAACTCGCCCTGGCGGTGGAAGGCCCGGGTGTGGACGCCAACGGCGACACACCCGGGGCCTACACCGAGGGCATCGAGACGCCGTTCGACGGCACGACGGCCCGGACCACCTTCGTCGCCCCCGCCGACGGCCGCTTCACCGTGTACGTGTTCAGCAACGACTACGTGCTGACCGCCTACCGCCTGAACGTCGGCTGAGGGGTCGGCTGATCGCTGGCCGTCACGACAGCGGCAGGTGCGACGCCACCGAGGGCTTCTGGAACAGGCGCTGCTGGCGCACCGTGAGCGCCCCCATGGGCAGACCGACCGGTGGCTCGAGATCGTTCGTCCAGGACGACGACCCCGGCGAGTACTTGTAGAGCAGCGTGCGCCGCTGGTTGGCGCCCCGCCACGGAAGCGTGCCGTGCATGAGCGCCTCGGTGAAGAGCACCACGTCGCCCGCGCCGAGAGGCACCTCGACCACGAGCGGGTCGGTGAGGCCGATCGCCGGAGGACGGAACGCCGCCTTGTGGCTGCCGGGCACACAGGCGAACCCGCCGTCGCCCGGCCGGGAACCGCTGATGGCCCACTGCACGGCGACGAGCCCCGTGTGGATGCCCGTCCGATCGACCGCGTAGTACTGGGCGGGATCCCACACGTGGCCCCCGCCGTGGAGGTCGAGACCGACGTTGCCCGGGTCCATCACGATCCCGTAGGCGTGGTCGAGGCGGGCCGTCGGCCCGCACAACTCCGTCACCAGGTCGATGACCGCGGGGTGATCGAGCAGCGTCACGAACGCCGGGTGCCGGGCCAGGTGGCCCGAGAAGCGCTGGCTCATGATGTCGTGGCTGTTCGGGGCCCGGACGCCCAGCTGGTGGACGGCGTCGTTCAGGTCGGCCACCTCGTTCAACGACAGCACCCCGCGCCGCACCAGGAACCCCTGCAGGTCGAAGCGGTAGCGCTCGGCATCGGTGAACGGTCCCATGAGCGCCCAGGCTACGGCCGGCCACGCCGAGCGGGGCGACAGGTACCGCGCGTGCAACGGTGACCGACCCCGCACGCGCGCGCAACACCGCCGAAACACTCCATGGGCACGCTTGGTCCACTGACCTCGGAGGAGTGGCGATGGCCCTCGACGAACCGGCATTCCTCGTCGACCTCGACGTGCGTGGACGCAGCTGCCTCGTGGTGGGTCGCGGCTTCTCGGCCAACCGCCGGGCCGCCGCCCTGCAGGCGTGCGGGGCCGAGGTCACCGTCGTCAGCAGCCACGGCTACGCCAAGGGCATGGCGGGCCGGTACGACGTGGTCGTCACGTGCGACCGTCGTGTCGACGACCAGGTGGCGCACGACGCCCGGGCGGGCGGCGCGCTCCTCCACGTGGTCGGCGACCCGGAGCACTCCACGGTGCTGCTTCCCACGTTCCACCTGCGCCAGCTCGCCTCGTAGCCGGCGCCATCCATCGCGTCCGGGGGCGGGCGGACACCCCCCGGCCTCCCGCCTCCGGCGCGTCCCTTGTCGAGTGCAACGACCGGCCGACTACCGTGCCGTCATGGATCGCCTGCGCTTCGGTTCGTTCATCGCCCCGCACCATCCGCTCGGTGAGTCGCCGACGCTGATGTTCCGCCGCGACATCGCCATGGCCACCCACCTCGACGAACTCGGGTACGACGAGTTCTGGGTCGGCGAGCACCACTCGACCGGATGGGAGACGATCGGCTCGCCCGAGCTGCTGCTGGCCGCCGCGGGCGAGCGCACCGGGCACATCCGGCTCGGCACCGGCGTGATCTCCTTGCCGTACCACCACCCGTTCAACGTCGCCCAACGCCTGGTGCAGCTCGACCACCAGACTCGCGGCCGGGTCATCTTCGGTTCCGGCCCGGGCGCGCTCCCGTCCGACGCTCACACGCTCGGCATCGACCCGATGGTGCAGCGCGACCGCCAGGACGAAGCGATGGGCGTGATCATCCGGCTGCTCGCGGGCGAAGAGCGCTTCTCGTACACGTCCGACTGGTTCGAGCTGCACGACGCCCAGCTCCAGATCCTGCCGATCCAGGAGCGCATGGAGATGGCCACGGCGTCGTCGCTGTCGCCGTCGGGCATGCAGCTGGCCGGCAAGCACGGCACGGGCGTCATCTCGGTGGCATCGACGTCGTCGGAGGGTCTCGCCGCCCTGCCCACCCAGTGGCGCTTCGCCGAGGACGCCGCCGCGACGCACGGCCGCACTGTGTCTCGGCGCGACTGGCGCGTCCTCATGTCGTGGCACATCGCCGAGACGCGCGAGCAGGCCCGCCAGGAGGCCCACCTCGGCCTGCAGCGCTGGCACAACGACTACAACGTCGGCGTCCTCGGCCGCCCCGGGGCCGTGCGCCACGAGAACCCGTGGGAGCTGCTCGACACGGTGGCCGGCGGCTCGTCGGCCGGCAACGCCGTGGTCGGCACGCCCGACGACCTCGTCGCCGCCATCCGCCGCCTCTACGAGACGACCGGTGGGTTCGGGGTGGTGCTCGGCTTCGCCCACGACTGGGCCAACGTCGAGGCCTCGAAGCGCTCGTGGGACCTGGTCGCCCGCTACGTGATGCCCGAGATCAACGGCCAGCTGCGCAACCTGCGCAGCTCCGCCCGGTTCGTCACCGAGCGCCACGACCTGATCGACCGGGCGTCGGCCGCCGTGCTGAAGAAGATCAAGGACACGCCCGGCGCCATGGATGAGCTGAAGGTCACGCTGGCGCAGCGCAACCCGGGCGGCTCGTCGACCAAGGAGTGGCGGCCCGGTGCCGACGTCACCGCCGCCGTCGGCGAGAGCGCCGGTGAGTGACGTGGACTACGACGCCATCGCCGCCCTCTTCCTCGTCCCCGGCGAGACCCCGATCGCCGAGCCCGCCGTGCCGGCCACCCCGGCGCGTCGCTTGCGCGACTCGATCGAGGCCATCGCCACCCAAGGCTGGTGGTCGCGGGCCGTGAGCGAGCAGGTCGCCGCGCTCGGGCTCGACTTCTTCGCCGGCTACGTGTGGGGCCGCGCCGCCGCGCTCGGCGACGCCGTGCCGGGTGCCGTGGTGGCCGCCACGTTCGGCGTCTTCGAGCCGGGCATGATCGGCGCGGTGTACGAGCAGGGTCGGGCCGCGGCGTCACGCGACGCGGTGCTCGCCGCCCGCTCGGCCGGCGCCTCGGCCGCCCTGGCCGCCGTGGTGAGCGAGGCCGAGGCCGCCCCGCTGGCCGACGACCTGCTCGCCGCGCTGGCCGCACAGGACCCGACGGGCCGCCCGCTGTTCAGCGCGCTGCGCGCCCTGCCGCTGCCCGACACGGCCGCGGGTCGCCTGTGGCGCGCCGCCGAGCTCGTGCGCGAGCACCGCGGCGACGGCCACCTGGCCGCGTGCGTGGCCGCCGGCCTCGACATCGTGACCACCAACGTGCTCACCGAGCTCTGGCTCGGTTACCCGCTCGGCGAGTACTCCGGCACGCGGGGCTACGGCCCCGAGCAGCAGCGGGCGTCGCTCGACGGCCTGGTGGCGCGCGGCTGGGCGACGGCCGACGGCGCGCTCACGCCCACCGGTGTGGCGGCCCGTGTCGCCGTCGAGGACGCCACCGACGCCAGCCAGGCTGCGCTCGTGGCCGCGCTGGGCGACCGGCTCGAGCCGATCGTCGCGGGCTGCACCGCCGTGTCGGCCCGCATCCTGGCGGCCCACTCGGCGCCGGCCGACCCGCGCAAGCGCGCCGCCGGCTGAGCGGCGCTGGCCGCCTAGGCTCGGACGCCATGGACGGCATCCACGACCTCGGGGGGATGCAGGGCTTCGGCCGCGTGAACACGCCCGACTCGGGCCGCACCCACGACGAACCGTGGGAGGTGCGTGCCCAGTTCGTCGGCCTCCTGTCGAAGGCGGGGACGGGCTCGATGCGACGGCGCATCGAGGAGCTCGCTCCCGCCGAGTACCTGGCGTCGTCGTACTACGTGCGCTGGCTGGCCGCGGCCGAGAACACCCACCTGCGCATCGGCGCGCTGTCGGCCGACGACCTCGAGCGCTGGTATCGGCACTTCGAGGCCGACCCCGCCGCCGAGGTGCCCCGGGGGGACGACCCGGCGTTGGCCGAGCGCGTCACCGCGCGGCTGTCCTCAGGCCGCCCGCTGCCCGACGCGGCGGCGCCTGCCTTCCGCCCCGGCGACACGGTGCTCGTGAGGCGCATGCACCCGACGTGGCACCACCGTTGCCCGCGGTACGTGCGCGGTGCCCTCGGCACCATCACCTTCGTGTGCGGGCAGGACCGCGTGCCGTACGACGACCCCACTGTCGAGGAGGTGGCGGCGGTGTACACCGTGCAGTTCTCGTCGCTCGACCTGTGGGGACGCACCGACGAGCCGCCGTTCACGGTGCTCGTCGACCTGTGGGAGAACTACCTGGAGGCCGCACCGTGAGCCACGACCACGACGACCACGACGACCACGACCACGATCACGGGCACTCGCACTACGACAGCCCGAAGTCGCGCCGGCCCCGCTCGTCGTTCGAGCTGCGCACCATGGCGCTCGAGGCCGCGCTCGTCGAGAAGGGCCTGCTGGCCACCGACGCCGTCGACGCGTTCCTCGACGGCATCGAGCACACGATGGGCCCGCACAACGGCGCCCGCGTCGTGGCCAGGGCGTGGACCGACCCGGCGTTCAAGGCGCGCCTGCTGGCCGACGGCAGCGCGGCCGTGGCCGAGCTCGGCTACACGGGGCCTGAGGGCGACACGGTGCGCGTGGTCGAGAACACCGACGCGGTGCACAACATGGTCGTGTGCACGCTGTGCTCGTGCTACCCGTGGCCGCTGCTCGGCCTGCCGCCCGTCTGGTACAAGAGCTTCGCCTACCGCGCTCGCGCCGTCAGCGAGCCGCGCGCCGTGCTGGCCGAGTTCGGCGTGACGCTGCCCGACACCGTCGAGGTGCGCGTGTGGGACTCGTCGGCCGAGGTCCGCTACCTCGTGCTGCCGCAGCGCCCGGCCGGCACCGACGGCCTC
This sequence comes from Actinomycetes bacterium, assembly GCA_031423915.1. Taxonomy (GTDB): domain Bacteria; phylum Actinomycetota; class Acidimicrobiia; order Acidimicrobiales; family Ilumatobacteraceae; genus JANMAT01. Next base: position 6,665 of record JANPGL010000333.1, read on the forward strand.
GGCGAGGACGAGCTGGTGGCCCTGGTGCCGCGCGACGCCATGATCGGCACCGCGTTCGCGGCGTCGCCCGCTCAGGGGTGACGGAAGCCGCGACCGAGCCGATCGACGGGGTCGGGCGGCAGGCCCAGCACGTCGAGCCGTAGCTCGTCCCAGCACGCCAGGCGGGCCCATTCGGGGTCGGCCAGCGGGCGCTGGTCGTCGTCGAGGAACGGGTTCGGCAGCAGCACCGTGAGCTGTTGGGTGCTCTCGCCGTTGTACATGCGGAACATCCACGACGTCGGTGCGCCGTCGACCCAGATGCGGGCCAGCTCGGCGTACGTGCAGCGGCGCAGGCGGGCCACCTCGGGCGCCACCGGGTGGCCGGGTGCGCCCACGTGCTCGCCGATGCACAGGTGGACGTGCCAGGCGCCGGCGTCGATCGTCAGGTAGCCGTCGAGCATGCCGAGCCGGGGCCGCTCGGCGAGGCGCAGCTCGTACACCGCGCCCTGAACGATGGGCCCGAAGCGGATGTCGGCCCACCAGCGGCCGAACAGCGCGTCGAGGATGCGTCGCAGCACGGCCTCGTCGACCGCGATGGGGAAGATCTCGGTGTCCTCGCCGTGCTCGTCGACCCGGTACGACGCGGCGGCCATGCGGTGGTGGTCGAGCTCGCCGGTGTCGGTGGCGCGCTGGGTGACGGCGAGCGCCTCGAGCGCGTCGAGCCAGGACTCGTAGTACGGCCGGTGGGGCTGGCGGTCGATGGCGGCGATGAGGTGGGTGCGGAACGCGTCCCACGGCAGCCCGAGGCTGGTGACCGTCTGCACGGCGAGCGCGAACGCCCGACCCTGCCACGGCTCGTCGAACACCGGCTCGCCGTCGCGCATGGGCACGCCCAGTGGGGCCAGCGTCGCGATGGCATCGTCGTGCACGGCGCGGGTGTCGACCATGCGGGCGAGGGTAGCGGCCGAGCCGTCGGTCAGCAGCCGTCCGACGGCGCGACGGTGACGTCGAGCTCGTACGTACCGCCGTCGGCGTCGGCCAGGAGGTCAGCGTCCACTCCTTCGACCCGTCGTCCTTCGTCGGGCCGTTGATCGTGTCGCCGACCGGGTTCGGCAGGTCGGCCACGAGGCCGTCGGTCTTCAGGACGGCGAGTTGTGCCGGGTACCGGCCGTTCCTGGCGAAGTACGCCTCGACTGCGGCGAGCGTCGCAGGCCTCGAGGCCTTGCACGCCGAGCCCTTGCCGCTACTCAACCATCAGGGCATTAGGCGCAATTTCGCGGATACCGGAATGCGTGACTCAACCGGCGTTGGGGACGGCCGCGACGCATACTTCGGGGGCGCGCGTTCGGGGACACTCCGAACTCACTAGGGTGGATGCGAGCCGATCGGTACGGTCCTCGATCCGGACGAAAGGATCTGGATGCCAAGGGCACTCCTTCCGGGCGGCACCGCCCTCGAGTACGAGACGTTCGGTGAGCCAGCCGACCCGGCCATCCTGCTGATCGCCGGGTTCGGCGCTCAGATGCTCTCCTGGGACAGCGGCTTCTGCGAGGGCCTTGCCCGACGCGGCCGATTCGTGGTCCGTTTCGACAACCGAGACACCGGCTTGTCGACCAAGTTCGAGCAACACCCGGTCGACCTGCACGACCTGATCGGAGCGGCGTCCATCGGCGATCTCGAGACGGTCCGATCACTTGCTGCCTACCGCCTCGCGGACCTCGCCGATGACGGCGCCGGCCTCGCCCGCGCGCTCGGCCTCGACCAGGTCCACGTGGTCGGGGCATCGATGGGCGGCATGGTCGCCCAGCTCGTCGCGATCCGTCACCCGGAGCTCGTGACCACGTTGACGTCGATGATGTCGTCGACCGGCTCGCCTGACGTCGGGCAGTCGACCCCTGAGGCGTTCGCCGCGCTCATGAAGCCGATGGCGGCCGACCGCGGCGGCTACGTCGCCGACTCCGTTGCGAGCTCTCGCGTGTGGGCCTCGAAGCGCTACTTCGACAAGAGCTCGGCGTCTGCTCTCGCAGCGGCGAGCTACGACCGGGGCCTCTGCCCTGAAGGAACGACCCGCCAGCTCGCGGCCATGCTCGCGACCGGGTCGCTGGAGGGCGACCTCGCACGGCTACGACTCCCGGTGCTGGTGATCCACGGCACAGACGACACGCTCATCACCTCAAGCGGCGGACAACGAACCGCCGAGGTGATCCCCGGTGCCGAGCTCATGATCGTCACAGACATGGGCCACGACCGACCCGAGCCGCTCTGGCCGATCCTTTGGGACGCGATCGAGACTCACACAGCCCGGGTTCGGGGCTGAACGGCCAAAGCCCAGCAACGCGCAAGAGGACATCACCCAGTCCCGGCGATGAGCGCCCGCGGACCGCGAGCTGCTCCGAGGAGGCCGACCCGCTCCGAACGGCCGATCTTTGCTGCGCCGGCTATGGCCGGTTCGGCTTTCGCCTTGGGCGTCGCACCACACCTGTTGTCGGGACAGGACCATGGCCGCACACCCGTCCGGTGCGCCGCCCCGAGCTGCCGATCCGCGCTGCTCGACCACTGCTCCCGGCATGGCCCATCAAGAGGCGTCTTTCCGTTGGCGTTCAGACCGCCCTGCTCGCGAACGGTGGTGGGTCAGCCGAACAGCTCCGTGGTGCCGAGAGCCGAGCCGGTGTCGGCGTCGACGAGCACACGAACGGTGCAGCTCAGTCGGGCCGCCGTAACACCCGGCGGCGCTGTCGTGGCGCCCGATGGCACGCACACCGACGCTCGTATCTCGAAGTCGTAGACGATCGTCGGCTGGGCCCGGGCCACGCTGGTAGCGGTCGAATCGACAAGCGACCCGACGAACATCTCCACCGTCGCGCCGTCGATGAGGTAGCGGCGTAGTCCGCCCTCTGCATCGGCGCGATCGATCGCCTCATCCGCGGTGAGACTCGGCCGTCGCTCCGGTGGTCCGAGCGTCTCGGTCGTGAGCACCGCTGGCCGGGTCGCGATCAGGTCTGTCGCTCGGGCAGCTCCCTTCGGGAAGTACGGCAGAATCCAGGCGGTAGTGACGACCATCGGGTCGCCCGACACGATCGTCATGCTCGTCCCAGCCGGCCCGGCCGATGTCGGCGACACGGACTGGCTCGCCGACTGCCCGCACGCACCGGCTATCAGGACAGCTGCAGTGCATCTGAGTAGTCCGCTGAGCCGCCGCATGATCGGATTGTCGTACTTCGTCACGGCTTGTTCGACGAACGGAGTGCGGCGCCGGTTCCCGCTCCGGCGTGATGGGGCCCGAGCCGATCTGCCGCTCGGCG
>JANPGL010000334.1:0-1934 GCA_031423915.1 Actinomycetes bacterium
CCCGCGCCGGCTCGAGCCCTTTCGGTGGCTCGTGGTCGGTGAGCCAGAGGCGGCCGCCCCCGCAAAGATCCGAAGCCCCACCACTCAGGCCTCGAGGCCACCCTCGATCCCGCACCCGACCGCTGCTACGTACGAGTCCTCCCGACCACCACGCGCGCTCACAACAACGCCCGCCAGCAATCCCACCTAACTGACGTTGGGCGGTCCGGCAAGCTCGCGGAGCCGGCGGCGCAGTTCCTGTTCCTCCGCGCACCGTTGCGTTTCGTCCCTGACCACCGCAGCGATGCCAACAACCACACCGGCCGCGTCGATCAACAACGTCACCGTGAACGCGATCGAGCGCCGCTCGCCATCGGCGTGTAGCGCCGGCACACGCAACACGTCCGACGCGTACCGCGTCTGACCCGTCCCCATCACCTTGCGGTGACCACCCCAATGGGCCGCTCGCTGCCGCTCCGGGATGATCAGGTCCAACGACGCACCAATCGCCGTAGCCGCCGACCACCCCAAGATCCGCTCAGCGGCAGCGTTCCAAAACACGATCATCCCATCTGCGTCCGCGACAACCACCGCATCGGACAGGCCGTGAACCACGTCAGCGAGCACGGCGTCGGTCACATCGAGCCCCACGCCCTTATCGAACAAGTGCGCCCAACACGGCGAATCGCCGCCCAGGTCATCGTCGTCCACGCGCACCTCCTACCACCACCACTCGATGATCCAGTACCGCTCGATCACTCGCGCCGCTGCGCATCACTGCCGCTGTCGCGATCCGCGCGTCCCGGCACCCGGGGCAGATCCCGTCCGCCGGGTCGGGCGCCGTGGCACGAGGGTCGCGGGCGGTTCTGGGCGGCGATCGCTCGTGGAGTGAAGACGGAGGATTCGGCTGGGGCGGCGAACGTGTCATCCCCCGTTGGGTTCCGGTGGTACCGCCACGCTGGCGGGGTGACCCCTAGTCTGCCCCCGGCAGTGTCGGGCCGCACCTGTCGTTCGCCGAGCGCGACGACATCGCTCTCTGCAAAGCACCGGGCTTAGTCCGCTACGTCTGCGAACGACACCAGATCGGCTATCACCTGCACCCGAGCTTCCGGGCGGCAGTCGCGTCCACGTGCGCTGGCTCCTCATGATGGGTCGGCCTCCGGCCGGTGATGGCGGATCGCGCTCGGCGACAGGTGCATGACCTGACACGAGAGCCTCAGCGGATCCCAGGCCGATTCGATCATCTTTTCCGGCCGGGGCTGCGTTGGACCTGACCACACCCGACCCGACGCGTGCCGCTGGCGAGCGCCGACGGTCGGCGGTTCGGGCAGCGGCGAGCGTCGATCGGCGTTCGGTGGCCTCGATCCGAGGACTGATGATGGTTGGCGTCAGCCGACGGTCACCTTGATCTGCTTCATCACGATGCCGGCACTGTCCTTGACCGGACCGTCTGGGCCCGGGAACTCGTAGGTGCCGATCGTTCCGGCGTCGAGGTGCAGCATCGGCCAGTAGGAGCCCGATGCAACGGTCGAATCGAGCTTGACGACGACGTTGCTGCTGTCGCCCTCGGGAATGGCCACGTGGCCCACGACCGGTCCTGGTGCACCGGAGAGGTCGGCGTGAACGGCGATGAAGCCTTTGGCGCCCTTGATGTTGACCGCCTTGACGGTGATCGTCTTGCCATCACTGGTCTGATCGACGGCGGCGAGGCTGCCGGTGACCGTCGCCGCTGCTGCGTTGGTGGTCCCGGCCGCGGCCGCGGTGGTAGCGGCCTTTAAGGTGGTGGCGGCTTTTGCGGTGGCGGTGGTGCTTGCCGAGGGCGCGGAGGTTGCTGTACTCGGCTTGGAGCTGCTGCCACAGGCGCCGAGGACGACGACACCCAGCAGGGCGAGTCCGGCGATCGAAAGACGAGCAGGGGGCATGAAGTCTCCTATGGGATGCGCACGACGAGGTTG
>JANPGL010000335.1:0-3507 GCA_031423915.1 Actinomycetes bacterium
CCTCGGGCGGCGACGGGAGCTTGCGCGCCGTGCGCTGGGTGAGCGACAGGCCGCGCCCGGCGCCGGTGAGGACGATCTCGGCCCCCTGCTCCTGCGCCAGCCTGGCCACGCTGAAGGCGATGGAGGCGTCGGTGAGGACGCCGGTGACCACGATGCGCTTGCCGTCGAGGAGACCCATGGCGCGTACCGTACCCGGCCGGCAGCCGAGTGGCCTGCGTCCGCTCGCCGGCCGTGTGCCAACCTGTGCGCCATGCAGATCGGCATCTTGGGTGGGACGGGTCCCGCCGGCACGGCGCTGGGCGCCCGGCTGGCGTCGGTGGGGTACGACGTGGTCCTCGGGTCGCGTTCGAAGTACCGGGCGATGGAGGCGCGTGACGCGCTGATCGAGAAGTGGCCCGATCGGGAGCTGTCGATCGACGCGGGCGACAACCAGGGCGCAGCGTCGGCCGACGTCGTGGTGCTGGCCACCCCGTGGGATTCGGCGGCCACCACGGCCAGCGAGCTCGAGCCGTACCTGGCGGGCAAGGTCGTCATCTCGATGGCCAACGCGCTCGTGAAGGTGGGCCACGAGTTCCAGCCGCTGCTGCCGCCCCGCGGTTCGGTGGCCGCCCACGTGCAGGCGGCCGTGCCCACGTGCCGCGTGGTGGCGGCGTTCCACCACCTGCCGGCCAAGGAGCTGGGCCACCTGGGCGATCCGATCGATTCCGACGTGCTCATCTGCTCGGACGACATCACCGCCATCAAGGTCGTGTCCGACATCGTGATGCGCATCCCCGGTTGCCGTCCGCTCGACGCCGGTGAGCTGTCGAACGCCACCGCCATCGAGGCCTTCACCGCCGTGCTGCTCCAGCTGAACGTGCGCTACAAGACACGTGTTGCGCCGAAGCTCACGGGCATCAAGGAGCGCTGAGCGCACGTGACCATGCGGCTCTACGACACGGCGTCGCAGGCGGTCATCCCGTTCACGCCGCCCCTCGACCGCCCGGTGCTCATGTACACGTGCGGGATCACGCCGTACGACGCCACCCATCTCGGCCACGCGTCGACGTTCCTCATCTACGACGTGCTGATCCGTCGGCTCGTCGACCTCGGTCACGAGGTGCGGTGCGTGCGCAACGTCACCGACATCGACGACCCGTTGTTCGCCAAAGCCCGTGAGCTCGGCGTCCACTACCTCGACCTGGCGGCCGGCGAGGAAGCTCGCTTCCAGCGCGACATGGAGGCCCTCAACCTCCTGCCCTGCTACTCGGAGCCCCGGGCGTCGTCGGCCATCGCCGACATCCGCGGGTTCATCGGCATGGTGCTCGACCGCGGTCACGCCTACGTGGCGGGCGGGTCGGTGTACTTCGACGTGTCGTCGTTCCCGAAGTTCGGCTCGGTGAGCCACTACGACGAGGCCACGATGCTGGCGTTCGCGGCGGCTCGCGGCGGCAAGCTCGACGACCCCAACAAGCGGAACCCGCTCGACTTCGTGCTCTGGCACCCCTCGGCGCCCGACGAGCCGTCGTGGGACACCATCTGGGGCCCTGGGCGGCCGGGCTGGCACATCGAGTGCTCGGCCCTGGCGCTGCGCGAGCTCGGTACGACCATCGACCTGCACGGCGGGGGAGCCGACCTCATCTTCCCGCACCACGAATGCGAGCGCGCCCAGTCGGAGGCCGCCACGGGTGAGCAGTTCGTGCGGCACTGGATGCATGCGCCGCTCATCTCCATGGACGGCGAGAAGATGTCCAAGAGCCTCGGGAACCTCGTCTTCATCGACCGGCTCCGCGCCGAGTGGGACCCGCGCGCCATCCGCATGGGCATCACGGCGCATCACTACCGCAACCCGTGGGAGTGGGACGAGGGGCTGATGGCCCGCTCGACCGCGCGCCTCGACCGCTGGCTCGGCGCCACCGGGCCCACGCCGGCTTCGGTCATGGCCGAGGTGCGGGCCGCGCTCGACGACGACCTCGACACGCCGAGGGCGTTCGCCGCCGTCGATGCCGCAGCCGCCGCCGGCGATGGCGCGTCCGACGCTGCGGCGTTGCTCGGCGTCGACCTCGACCGCTGAAGCAGGGTTTTCACTTCCTGTAACACTCGCGTCATCGATGCGTCGTACGATCGGGGCATGAGCGATGCCACGCGAGACGCCGCCGGAGCGGGGAAGCTCCAGGATCGCACGCGGGCGATCGCCGGCCCGCTGGCCCGCCGGCTCTGGAAGTTCACGCTCGAGGGCTACGACCGCTTGCCCACCGAGGGCCCGGCCATCCTGTGCCCGAACCACGTGAGCTTCCTCGACTCCGCGTTCCTCATGCTCACGCTGCCCCGGCGCATCAGCTTCGTGGGCAAGGCCGAGTACATGGACGACTGGAAGACCAAGCGCCTGTTCCCGGCCATGGGGATGATCCCGATCGACCGCTCGGGCGGCGACCGCTCGACGGCTGCGCTCGACACGGCCGAGGCGGTCCTGCGCCGCGGCGAGCTCTTCGGCATCTTCCCCGAGGGCACCCGCAGCCGTGACGGTTTCCTCTACAAAGGCCACACGGGCGCCGCCCGGCTGGCCTTCACGATCGGATGCCCCATCTTCCCGGTGGGCGTCGTGGGCACCCGGGAGATCCAGCCGCCCGACGCCAAGGCGCCCAAGCTGCGGATGCCGTGCACGATCCGGATCGGGCGGCCCATCAAGCCCGAGCGCTACCGGCGCTTCGCGGGCGACGAGCGGGTGGCGTTGCGCCAGTACATCGACGAGGTCATGTACGAGATCCGTGAGCTGACCGGGCAGGAGTACCACGACGTGTACGCCACGAAGAAGGCCGAGGCGATCCCGACGCCGACGGCCGCCGTGCCGTCGCTCGACGACGTGCGTGCCGTCGGGGTGCCGGCGCTCGTCGAGTAGACCCCGCCGCGGTCGCCGCCCACGGCGAGCGCCGGCCGCCGGTCGGTCGCTCACGGAGCGTCCCGCTGGGTCAACGGACGGCCAGCGGGCACGCAGCAGCGGCCCAGACCTCGGGCAACAGACCGTCACACTGTTGACCTCTTATCGTCATATTCGTAATGGTCGTCCCGGTGTCGGCCGCCGCGATCGCTTCGCGGCGTGGTCGACCAACCACGGATGGTCCATCAGCGGGCGGCGGATAGCGGAGGTCGAGGCATGCGAGGTTCAGGTGTAGTGGTGCGCGCGGCGGTGGTCGCGGGCGTGCTGGCCGGAGGGGCCGGCGTGGTGAACGCGGTAGCGGGGGAGGGACCTCCCTCGGTCGTCTACTCCTCGGCGGTCAAAGCCGATGCGCCGCTGGGCTTCTGGCGGCTCGGTGAGGGCAAAGGCGTGGCGGTCGACGGCTCGGGCGCCGGTCGGAACGGCACGTACGCCGGGCCGACGGCGAGCCGCAACGGCGCCCTGACCGACGACGGCGACAAGGCGCTGAAGCTCAACGACAACACGGCGACGAACGCCCACGTGGCGGTGCCCGACGACGGGTCGTTGTCGCTCGCCGGCGACCTCACGATCGAAGCCTGGGTCAACACGAC
>JANPGL010000336.1:0-8001 GCA_031423915.1 Actinomycetes bacterium
TCGAGCAGGCGGTCGAGCACCGTCTGCTGGCCCGGGTCGTCGCGGCCCATCTCGTCGGACAGCAGCGATACCAACCGGTCGTCGGCGGTGTGCGGCACCAGCAGCAACGGCGGGAGCGCGGCGAGCAGGCGGCGCGACACCTCGCCGTCGAGGTGGTACGTGCCGGTGAGCAGGACCGTCGAGCCGTTCGGGTCGTTGCCCCAGGTGCGCACCCCGAGCGACATCACGTCGTGGAGCTCGATGCCGTCGGGCGTCGTGCACCGCTGACCGGGGTGGATCACGATCGCCGGTGCCGTGGCATCGGCGTCGACGACCTCGTACGGCTCGCGGCCGCAGCGGATGCCGACGTCGCCGGCCACCAGGTGCCGACGTTCGCCGGTGTCGAGCCGCACGACGGCCTCGCCGCGGACGACGGCCATGAGCGTGAGCGGCGCCTCGTCGGCGACGCGGAGCCCCCACGGCGGCTCGAGGAGCGAGCGGAGCAGGAAGGCGTTGTGGGCCCGAGGCCCATCGAGGAGACCCGACAGCACGTCCATGCGCCAACCGTAGACGATGGCGTATTGATCATGCCGTCTGAACGATGGATCGTCTAGCGCGATCGGCGTTGACTGGCGCCATGACCAACGCAACCACCACCCAGACCAACGCCCGACCCGACCTCGACCTCGTCGACAAGGCCCTCGCCCGCCGCTCCGTCGCCGTCCTGTCGACCGTCTCGCCCGCGGGCGTGCCCCACGCCGCCACGGTCGTGTACGCCCGGGTCGACGGCGCCCTCTACGTGAGCACCGGCCGCTCGAGCCGCAAGGCCCGCAACGTGGCCGCCGAGCGGCGCGTCCACGTGTGCGTCGCGGTCCGGCGCCTGCCGTTCGGACCGCCGCCGTCGAGCATCCAGTACGCCACCACCGCCCAGGTGCTCGCCGTCGACGACCCGACGGTCGTGACGCTCGCCCGGTCGGGCGCCCTGAAGGCGATCACGGCCCACGGCGAGCTCGAGCTGCCCGACGGCTGCATCCTGCGGCTGGCGCCGCCGCGCACGTACCTCACCTACGGGCTCGGGCTCTCGCTGAAGCAGCTCGGCAAAGACCCGCTCCACGCCGGCGGCCGCGTCGACGCCTCGTGTTGACACCGGTGCGAACGAACTGCTGCGTCGTCGACCCGGCGAGAAGGGTCAACCGACGAGCGGGCGAAGCAGGTCGATGGCGTAGCCGGCGATCCGTTCGTCGATCGCGGCCTGCCGGCGCCAACCCTCGATGGCGGCGAGCTCTGCGATGGCGGCGTCGCGCAGGTCACGGCCGCCTTTGTGCTTCGGGTTGATCGTACGGATCTGCTTCAGGTCGGCCAGCAGAGTCGCCGCCCGCTCGCCGAAGCCCGCGGTATCGAACGACAGGAGCTGCACCAGTTGGTCGATCGACACCGGGACGTCGAGCGTCGTCGTGGTCGTGGGCCTGGCCGTGGTGCTCGTCGAGCGCACCGTCGTCGAGGTCGTCGCGAGCGGCGTGGTGGTGGCGCGAGCCGTGGTCGCCGGCACCGTGACCACCACCGCGCTGGCGGCCGTGGTCGACCGTTCAGGGGTGGTCGCAGGCGTGGACGTCGTCACGGGCGCGGCGTCGCCGTCGCGTGCGGCGAGAGCGGACAGTGCGAGCACCGTCGCCCCGGCCAACACCACGACGGCGCCGACGACCGCCAGCACGGGGACACGACGCGTCGGTTCGGCTGCGACTGGCGTCGAGCTCGGGGTCGAGGCGTGAGCCGTCCGTGCCGCGGGCTGGAGCGATGTCGCCGCCAGGACCTGGGTGGGAGGCGACACCACCGTCCCCGGGCGTTCGACGGCACGAGGCGGTGGGCGTCCGGCACCGAGCGCCGCCCGCATGGCCACCGCGTCGGCGAACCGGTCGGCCGGGTCGAACGACCGAGCCCGGTCGGCAACCGCGGCGAGCGCGGCGGGCACGTCGGGTCGCCGCGCAACGAGCGGCGTCACGGCGAGGTCGGCGGAGGATGGGGCCATCGCGGTCGCCCCTTCGGTCCACCCGACCGGACCGGCGAGGGTCTCGTAGAGGACGATGCCGGCCGAGTACACATCGGAGCGCGGCGTCGCCGGCTCGCCCCGCAGCTGCTCGGGCGCCAGGTAGCGGGGTGTCCCGATGACCTGACCGGCCATCGTGAGGTCGGCGGTGGCGGCCGCCACGGCCTTGGCGATACCGAAGTCGGCGAGGCAGACGCGGCCGTCACGGCCGAGCAGCACGTTGCCGGGCTTCACGTCGCGGTGCACGATCCCTCGGGCGTGCGCGGCCTCGAGGGCCCGGAGCACGCCATCGAGCACGCGCACGGCGTCATTGGGCGACAGCGGCCCGCTCGTCGCCAGGCGGTGGGCCAGATCCTCACCGTCCACCAGCTCCATCACGATGAACGGTCGGGCGCCATCCTCACCCACGTCGAACACGGTCACGACGTTCGGGTGATCGAGGCCGGCCGACAGCCGCGCCTCGTGCTCGAAACGCTCGCGCGCCCGGGCATCGGGCAGGTCGGCGCGCAGGATCTTCACCGCCACATCACGAACGAGTCTCAGGTCGTGCGCCTCGTAGACCTCCGCCATTCCACCGACCGCGATCCGGCGGCGCAACTCGTACCGCTCCGCCAGGACCCTCGCCATCATCCCGACCCTAGGGCGAGATGCGCCGGCGTGGGGCGCGCGCCGCGTCAGCTCGCCCGCGTGACGGCGCGGCGGTAGCCGACGGCGCGCCGGAGCAGGTCGAACCAGAAGGCCCCGCCGAACGAGAGCGCGATGCCGGCGAGCAGCCAGCCGAGCAGGCGGCCCAGCGCGGCCAACGGATGGTCGACGATCTTGTCCCATGCCGAGGGGGCGACGTTCGTGGCCCGCTCCCACCAGCTCGAGCACGGGCGCCCGTCGCGGCACGGGCCGTCGAGGCCCCAGAAGGTGGTGATGCGCAGCGCGCGGGCCCGGGCGATCTGGTCGCGCAGGCACGTCAGCCGCCCCTGGCCGTCGGCGCTTCCCGTCGGGCACAGCGCCGCGTCGCCTGCGCCCACCTGGCCCGCGTCGGCCACGAGCGCCTGGCGCAGATCGCTGTCGCGCTGGGCCGAGGCGACGACGTTGATGGCGTTCACGTTGGCGCACACAGCGACGACCAGGCCCAGGGCGAACATGACGCGCCGCACGTCTTTGCGGTAGCGGTGGGACAGCTGGGTCATCTGGCCGTCGAACCACGACGACACCTCGGAGCGGAACGCGGCGACGTCGGTGGCGGCGACGCCCTGCAGGTCCTCCAGCTTGCGGCGCAGCGGGCTCTGCGGGCTGATGCCGGCGAGCGCCCGGGCGAGGCCACCATCGGCGCCCAACTCGACGACGGCGTCGGCGAACAGATCGGGCGGCACGTGCCTGATCGCCGTGCGTCCTCCGTCGGCCGTCTCCAGGCTGCGCAACGCCGACGTCGACCGCAGCATCGACAACAGCGCCGGAATGCCGCTCAGGTCGTCGTCGGGCCGCAGCAGGGGGCGGTGATCGCTTCCCGCTCGGCCCGTCGGGAGGCGGAAGAAGGTCTCGCGCAGGCCCGTCGCGAACGAATAGATCCGTGACGCCACCTGGCGATCGGTACGGGCGTCGACGACGCCGAAGCCCGCGGCGGTCGACGACAGGCGGTGGAGCGTCGACCACAGCTGCTTCGAGCGCACCTGCCCGACCCAGTTGATGACCTCGTTCAGCGCCGACACGATCATGCTGAACACGAAGAAGACGAAGGCCACGGCCACGGCCACGTCGATCCACGGTGAGCTCACCGGCGGTCACCCCCTGGCGGTCCTCACGAACCGTCCTCGCCCCGCCCGCACGGTAGCGCGGGCGGGGAGCCGGCCTGGCGGCTTACGCGCCGCTCATGGTGAGCCCGTCGACCACCAGGCTCACGCCGGCGGCCCGCATGGGCAACCACTCGACGTCGCCGCCCACCTCGACCACGTCGGTCAGCATGCGCTGCAGCGTCGACGCGATGGTGAACTCCTTCACCGGGCCCGCCAGCTCACCGTTGCGGATCAGCAGACCGGACGCGCCCGTGGAGAAGTCGCCCGAGATCGGGTTCACGCCCGAGTGCAGGCCGGTCACCATCTGGATGAGGACCCCGTCGTCGATGCCGCGCACCAGGTCGGCCTGCGAGCGCTTGCCCGGGGCCAGCGACAGGGCGAGGCAGCCACAGCCGGGCGTGCCCTTGAAGCCGCCGCGCACGGCGTTGCCGGTCGATGCCGACCCCGACCGCCGACCCGAGTACGACGAGTGGACGTACTGGCGCAGCACGCCGTTGTCGATGAGCACGTTGCGCCGCGTGGCCAGGCCTTCGCCGTCGACCTCGCTGGCGGTGTAGGCGAGCGGGTTCGTGGCGTCGTCGACGAGCGTGACGAGCGGGTTGGCCACCTCGTCGCCCAACCGGTTGGCGAACAGTGAGCGGCCCTTCAGCACGGCCTCGCCGTTGAGCGTGGAGCCGACGATGCCCAGGAACTGGGCCGCCACGAACGGGTCGAGCACCACGGTGACGCGCCGGGTCGACGGCTTCGTGGCTCCGAGCAGGCGGGTGGCGCGATCCGACGCCTCCTTCGCCGCCTTGACCAGGTCGAGCTCGTCGGGGGCGCGCCCCACCGAGTAGGCGAACCCGGTCTGCGTCTCGTCGCCGTCGTCGGCCAGCGTCGACACGACCACGTAGCAGCCGCTCTCGCGCCCGTACACCGCGATTCCGGTGGAGGTGGCGACGGCCGCCTCGGCCAGCACGTCGGCGAAGCTCGACTCTTCGACACGCACGCGCTTGTCGTGGGCGAGCGTCATCTTCTCGAGCTCGGTCGCCAGCGCGATCTTCTTGGCGGTCGGGAAGTTGGCCAGCTCGTCGCGCCACAGCGTGATCGTCGGGGGCGACACGCCGTCGGGCGTGGCCAGGCCGGCCCACTCGTCCGGCGTGCCGAAGCCGGCGTTGTCGCGCGCTTCGGCCCGCACGTCGTCGACCGCCGCGCCGTCGAGCACGCCGGCGTAGGCGAAGCCGACGCGACCCTCGTGGATGATGCGCACGCCGATGCCTTCGGACTGGGCCGAGATCAGCTGCTCGATCTCACCCTCGTAGATGCGCACCGATGTCTCGGCGTCGCGCGACACGTACGCCTCGACCTGCTCGCCGGGCCGGGCCCGCTCGACCACCGATCGGGCCAGATCCAGGAGCTCGCTCATGCCGCGGTGCCGCCGATCGTCATGGCCTTCACGCGCAGCGTCGGCTGACCGTCGCCCATGGGGACGCTCTGGCCGTCCTTGCCGCACGTGCCCGGCGAGCCCATCTCGAAGTCGTCGGCGATGAGGTCGATGTCCGACAGGACCTGGGGGCCGTTGCCGATGAGGTTGCCTTCGCGCAGCGGCTCGGTGACCTTGCCGCCCTCGATCAGGTAGGCCTCCCACATGCCGAAGACGAAGTCGCCCGACGCCGTGTTGACGCTGCCACCGCCGAGTTGCACGACGTACACGCCTTTGTCGGTGGCGGCGATGACCTCGGCCGGGTCGGCCGTGCCGTTGAGCACGAACGTGTTGGTCATGCGCACCATCGGCAGGTGCTGGTAGCTCTGCCGGCGGCCGTTGCCGCTCTGGGGCCGGCCTTCCTTGCGGGCCCGCAGGTAGTCCCACATGTAGTCGGTGAGCACGCCGTCCTGGATGAGCACGTTGCGCTGCGACGGGTGGCCCTCGTCGTCGATCGAGATGGCGCCCCACTCGCCGCGCATGGTGCCGTCGTCGACCAGCGTCACGAGCGGCGAGGCGACCTGCTGGCCGACGCGGCCCTTGTAGACCGACGCGCCCTTCGACACGAGGTCGGCCTCGAGCCCGTGGCCGCACGCCTCGTGGAACAGCACGCCACCGCTGCCCGCCTTGATGACGACCGGCATCGAACCCGAGGGAGCCGGACGGGCCGACAGCTTGGTGACGGCCCGCTGCGCGGCCTCGCGGGCCACGTCTTCCACGGCGTACTGGTCGAACAGCTCGAACCCGACCGTGTGACCGATCGACTGGTAGCCGGTCTGCATGCCGGTGTCGGCGCTGGCCACCGCGCTGACACGGAACATCGTGCGGACCTGCTCGTCGGCCACGAGCAGGCCGTCGGAGTTGGCGATCTGGACGAGCTTGCGGCTGTCGCCGTAGCCGGCCGACACCTGCACGATCGACGAGCCCAGGGCCCGCGCCGCAGCGTCGGCGCGCTCGAGCAGCTCGACCTTGCGAGCCTTGGCGATCGTGTCCGGGGAGATCTCGACGACGTTGACGGCCCGCACCGGGCGCTCGGTGAGCGCCACCGTGCGGGTGCCCCCGCCGCCCGACCGGGCCGCGGCCGCGGCCGCCTCGGCCGCGGCGAGCAGGCCGCGTTCGGACAGGTCGGCGGTGTGGGCGAACCCGGTGGTCTCGCCGGTGACGACCCGGATGCCGGCGCCCCGGTCACGGCCCGAGGTCACCTGCTCGACCTTGCCGTCGTCGAGGCCGGCCGACGAGCTGCGCTTGTCCTCGGCGTACACCTCCGCGAACTCGCCGCCGCCCTTCAGGGCCTGGCCGAGCACCCGCTGGAGGACGTCCGGGTCGATGATCGTCATGCGCTGGTCTCCCTGTCCGAGGTCCTGCCAGCCTACGGGCGGGCGGGGGATCCCGTGGAGCCGCGGGACACCGCCGGCCGCCGGCGCTGTGGCGTTCGCCACCGGGTGGCGTATCGTGACGGGCCGTGATCGAGGTCGGCGCACATGGTTCGGTCGAGCTCGTCGTCACCGACGCCGACACCTCCATCGCCTTCCGCTCCGGCACGGTGCCCGTACTGGCCACGCCCCGGGTCGTCGCCCTGGTGGAAGAAGCCAGCGTGGTGGCCCTGGCCGGCCGCCTGAACGAGGGCGAGACCAGCGTCGGCATGCGCGTGCAGCTCGACCACCTGGCCCCCACCCCGGTGGGCGCTTCGGTCATGGCCGAGGCCAGCCTCGACAAGATCGAAGGCCGCCGGCTGACGTTCACCGTGTCCGTGACCGACGGTCGCGGCCTGGTGGCCGTGGGCAAGGTGACCCGCGTCGTCGTCGACGTGGCGCGGTTCCTCGAACGAACGGGATGACCCGAGCCCGGGTGGCGCTGGCCGGCGGGGCGCTGGCCATCGTGCTCGTCGTCGCCGCCGTCGTGGTACTGGCCGGGCGCGAGAGCGACGACGGGGCCGCGCCGACGACCGAGGCGCCCACGTCGACGGTCGCCACGACGCCGGCGACGGCGACGGCGACCCTGGCCCCGGGGACGCTTCCGCCCACCGTGGCCCGCACGACCGTGGCCGCGACCACCACGGCGGCGCCGACCACGACCAGCTCGTCCACCACGACGACGACCGTCCCCCGCACCACCACCCTGCCCCCGACCACCGCCGGGTCGACCACCACCATCGATCCGGACGCCGTGCCCGCCTTCCCCTGCCGGGCCGACCTGCTGCTGACCGCCTATGCCGCCGTGCAGAGGGTGCCGCCGGGCGCCACCGCCCAGCAGCCCCGGTGCTACGGCATCTGGGCCAGCGTGATCCTGGCGGCCCCCGGCCTCGACCGGGCCTTCGCCGTGTTCGGCCCCGGTGCCGGCGCATGGCAGCTGCTCAACGCCGGCACCGCGTTCGTGTGCCAGCCCCTCGAGGTCCCCGACCCCGCCTACACGACCATCGGCTGCGTCGACTGGGACCGCTGACCCGACCACCGGCCGCGCCGACCCTGTCCCGCCCGCCCTGGCGCTCGCCCCCGGGGTCCCGTCGCATCAAATGCGACCCACCTAGGATCCAGAGCGCCTTGGGCGCATTTGATGCGCATGCGCCGGCGCCGGGTTCGACGAGCGGGGGCGGAGGTCGCGCTCAGCCCAGGTTGGACGAGCGGGGGTAGACGTCGGCGGGATCGGTGAGGACGTTGACCAGGTACGGCACGCCCGACGCGAACGCCCGGTCGAGCGCCGGGCCGATGTCGGCGGGCGACCGAACGGTC
>JANPGL010000337.1:0-2825 GCA_031423915.1 Actinomycetes bacterium
TTCGTGTGCAGTTCATGGTGCCTGCTTCTACCGGCCAGCGAAGACCTGTACGACGTGATCGCCCTCATGGGCGATAACCAAAGTCCAGGTTGTCCCGTCGACGGTCTTGGTTCCGGTCGCCCGGCCGTCGTCGACCGCCACCATCCAGCCTTGGTGTTCGGCCTGCGCGACCAACGCGGCTAGCACGTCCGCTGCCGTTGCCGGGGGCAACGGTTCGAATCTGCGAATGACAACGGACTCGCCCTGCTGGATGAAGCCGGAACCGTCTTCGTCGCGGTCGTCCAGCACGCGAGCGTTGGCCGGGACGTAACCTCGGTATGTCTCGGCGCCGAGGATCCGGTCGTCGCGGCACGAGGCGGCGAGCAGGCACAGCACCATCATGAGGCCCGACAACACGGCTGTTCGAGCGCGCCGTCCTTTGCGCACACGCACACGGTACCGGCAATTTGTCCGGCTCCGGCTTGTCAGTCAGCATACGGGGGTGCCTTGCGGAGCGGGCCGACCGCGTCGCTGCCACCGAGGTGAAGCCGCCTTCATCCTTGCGTTGCGCCAAACGGAGCCCGTTGCACCAGCGAGGCCCTGCGCCCGTCGTGATCGCACCCCAACGGTGGCGACGCGACTGTCACGGCCGCTTCGCATGCCCGTCGAGGCCGGCTACGTCCGGCCAGGTGTCCCTCGCCGAGCGGCAAGTGATCACTTGCTACCACCAACCCCGCTTGAGCCGCGCCGCCACGGTGCGGGCCGGGCCCGGTCGGCGCAGTTCACGCCGGCTGGCGCCCAGCTCCAATCGGTGCGTCAGCAGACGAGGACCGACGCCCGCGTGCACCCATCGATCACCGGGCACACACAAAGAAGCGATCATCGATCGTCCGGCCTACCGCGTAGTGAAGAGCGCCCGGTATCCCCGCTCGCAACGCCGCTGCGGGCCGTCGGGACGGCGCTGCACTCCGGCCCATAAGGGGCGGCGTGCGGCCAGCGGTACGGGCCGCGTTCGTCGCTCCGTCCGTCTGTGATGCTTGCTAGCGCGAGCGCTCGTAATGCCCGGTATGGGAGCGGCCCGCCAGGTTCCTCCCCACGCTGTTCCGGTGTCGGCGACAATGAGCCGGTGGAACGTGGACCGACCCCGACACCGGGCGAGGACGCCCGCCGACGGGTGCGGGCGAGGCCGTCTGACGACACGCTGCAATGGCTCATCGAGAGCGCAGCCCCCGGTGGTGAGGTCACCGAGGTGGCCGTGATGAATGGCGGATCGACCGCGGCGATGCACCGGGTCACGACCCGCTGGACGGACGGCGGCGAACAGTTCGTGGTTCTGCGCCGCTACGTCCTCGACGAGATCCTTCGCGAGACACCCGACATCGCCACCCACGAGGCCCACGCCATCCAGGTCGTCGCCCCGCTCGGCCTTCCCACACCCGAGGTCCTCGCCCACGACCCGACCGGCCACCACGCCGATGCGCCCGCTCTGGTGCTGTCGTGGCTGGAGGGCCGACCCGCCTGGGAAACGCTCACACGCCACCAACTCGACGCCATGGCCGAGGCCCTCCTGATACTCCACTCCGCCGGTGACGAGGCCCGTGTCGGCCTGCGCCCGCTCGAACGGTACGAGCAGACCGTCTACGAACCGCCCCGGTGGACCACCCGCCCGGCGCTGTGGGAGCGGGCGTTCGAGATCTTCCACGGCCCGATCCCGACCGCCGACCTCACGCTCGTGCACCGCGACTTCCACCCGGGCAACCTGCTCTGGACCCGCCGACGGCTCACCGGGATCGTCGACTGGCAGTCGGCCTGCGTCGGCCCGGCCTCCATCGACGTAGGCCACTGCCGGCTGAACATGTTCCACTACGACGCCGCCCAGGCCGACGACCTCAGGACCTCATGGGAACGCGTCAGCGGACGGGCCTACGACCCGTGGGCCGACGTCGTCAGCATCATCGGCATCCTGGACAGCTTCCGAACCCGATCGCGGGCCTCGACCTCGCTCGCTGGTATCGAGAACACCCTCGGCGACGCCGTCGCCAGCCTTACCGGCTGAGGTCCACGACGGCACCGCCGGGCCTGGCGCCCCGCTCCCATACCGGGCATTCTGGGCGGGTGCACTGGGTGACACGGCCTTGGCCAGTCTCGTCGTCTGGGGTGCCGTTCACGCGATTGCCACGCCATCGCGAGATCGGCGTGTACTACGGCGTCAGCATCGTCGCGGACACCTTCATCGGTCTGTGTGCCGCGATGGTGCTGGTTACAACCGCATGGGCAGCCCACGTGTACGTTCTCGGCGCGATTGCGGCCGGTACGTGGCTCGTCGTGTTGGTGTGGGCGTTTGTCCGGGTCGGCAGCGTCGCCGTCTACCTCTCAGATGATGCCGAACGGATCGTGTTGAGACACTTCTGGCGAGATGTTGAGGTCGACGCCAGTGAGGTGACCGGTGTCGAGATAGACGCGCACTACCGTCGGGTACCCCTCGTGATTCTCGAACGGGCCGCTGGTCGCGTCCGGACCCGCTTGCTCTTGCCCGATCACCTAGACCGCTGGCTGTACCAGACGGACGCGGACGCTGACACCGGTGAAGCGCCGAGCTGATCGAACCGCCGCACCTAGCGCGGAACTGCCGATACCGGACGGGTTGGTTGCCCTGGTCTCGCCGGCTATTGCCGTGCGTTCTGCACGGTTGTTGCCCATTCGGCGTCGGTGACGGAGCCAGTCGTGGTGAGGAGGGCGACCGCGTCGTCGCTTCCGGCAAGTAGTCCGATGCCGATCTTGCGCCGGCCATAGGGCCGACCGAACCCCGCGCCCTCGGCACCACGCGGATCGGCAGGGACGCGGAC